>JAZRPX010000030.1:0-6343 GCA_045649445.1 Acutalibacteraceae bacterium
TGCCTTTAGGCCCTGTTGTTATTATTGATACTCCTGGTTTTGATGACGAGGGGCTTTTGGGTGAAAAGCGTGTAAAAAAGACAAAGCAAATTTTATCAACAGTTGATATTGCAGTGCTTGTTATTGATGCTTCTGTTGGGAAAAGCAGTGTTGATAATGATTTGATTGATATTTTTAAAACAAAAAACATTCCGTTTATCATTGTCTATAACAAGGCAGATTTAGTTGAAAATTTCAAGGTTTTAGATAACGAAATCCTAGTTAGCGCAATTAAAAAAGAAGGTATAGATGAACTAAAAGAGCGTATAGCAAAGTTAAATCCAAAAACCGAAGAAAAACAAATTTGCTCTGATATATTAAATAAAGATGATATAGTTGTGCTTGTAACACCTATTGATAAATCGGCTCCGAAAGGAAGAATGATTTTACCACAAGTGCAAACTATCCGTGATGTTTTAGATGGTAATTGTATCTGTGTGGTTGTAAAAGAAACAGAACTTGAAACAGCGTTAAAATCTCTTTGTAAAAAGCCAAAACTTGTTATAACTGATTCGCAAGTTTTTGGTTTTGTGAAAAAAATTGTGCCAGAAGATATTATGCTAACTTCTTTTTCGATTTTAATGGCAAGATATAAGGGCTTTTTAAAAACTGCAGTTAAAGGTGCAAAAACGCTTGAAATCTTGCAAGATGGGGACAAGGTGCTTATTTCAGAAGGTTGCACTCATCATCGCCAATGCGGAGATATTGGCAGAGATAAATTACCGAAATGGATTAGTGATTATACAGGCAAAAATTTGGAGTTTGAATGGACATCGGGTGCTGAATTTGTAGATGATACAACCGATTATAAATTAGTTGTTCATTGTGGTGCTTGTATGCTCAATGATAGGGAAGTAGCGTCTAGAAGAAAACAAGCCGAACTAGAAGAAACTCCGTTTACTAATTATGGTGTAATAATAGCGTATATAAACGGCATTTTAAAACGCAGTGTTGAATGCTTTCCTGATATTTTTGAATTGTTAAAATGATAAAAAACCACTTCTAAAAATAGAAGTGGTTTTTTCACGATACAACCTCTTTTGAATATAATATATTGAAAGGAGGATAAAAATATGTGTTGTAATAATATTATTGAAAGAGTTTTAAATATTATTAATTTTATTTTTGCATTAGCACTAGGTATCGCTGCTGCTGTTTTAGTTTCCGTTGGCTTAATCACTTCTGCAACTATTCCAACGTTAGTGTTTATTTTACTTGTTGTTGTTGGAGCGGTAGGTCTGCTAGGCCTTACAGCATTGTTTTTTCCATGCTCTTTAAGATGTGAATTTACAAGAGACGCAATTTGCGATTATTTTGTAAGAATCGTAGTTTCTTTAATAGGTGTGGTTTTGGTAGGTTTAATCATTTTTGCATTAGGACTTTTTGAAACTCCAGTAGTAACACCGATTTTTGTTGGTGTATTAGTAGCGCTATTTGCTTATTTTATCGGCACACTTATTCAGTTTGCTTATGTAACAGTTAATGACATATGTGAAGATGGAGAATGTAATTGTTGTTGCGAAAGAACAAGATAAAATTTGCGCTTATTTAATTCGAGCGGCTTTTTCGAGCCGCTTTTTTTATTTTTTGTTCATAATTTATTAACAAATTGATTCGCTTATTGTGTTATCATAAACAAGGTTAATTATTAACCAGGTTAACAATTCGACAAATTCGTGGTTTTATTTCAATGGGGGAATAAAAATGAATTCAGATAATGGCATTATTTCAATGATAAAGCGTCTTAATTCAATAACATTAAATCCGCTTATCGATGAAATAAATTCAAGTGAATATGGCATTTTAAATATTGTTTTTAAAATGAATAATGAGAAAAGCAATTCGCTTGTAAAGGTTTCTGAAATATCAAAAAAACTTAATGTTTCAACACCAAGTGTTACAAAAGTGCTTAATAGTCTTGAAAAAAAGGGTTTTGTTATTCGTGAAATTGATAAAGAGAACAGAAGAAACACTTTTGTTTATTTAACTGAAAAAGGCGTTGAAATTAAAGAACAGAATGATAAAATTTTAGCAAAATTCATTGAAAATGTTTATGAGCGTGTTGGCAGAGAGAATATAGTTCAGTTTTTAGAATTATCTAGAATCATTCTCGATGCTTTTGATGAAGAAGTCAGCGATACTTTAAGAATAGGTGATTAGGAGGTTAACTATGAAAAAAGATTTTTCAAAAATCACACCTGAAATTTTAAATTTATCTAAAATGTGTGAAGATAACAACTTTATTGAAAAAGATTTATATAAAAAATTTGCTGTAAACAGAGGCCTTCGTGACCTTAATGGAAACGGTGTTTTAACAGGTCTTACAGAAATTTCTGAAATCAAGTCTAAAGATATTGTTAATGGTCAGGTTGTACCATGTGATGGTGAGCTTATATATCGTGGCTATAATATTATTGATATAGTAAATGACCTTATCAAAGATGACAGATTTGGCTTCGAAGAGATTACATATCTTTTGTTGATGGGTAAGTTGCCAAACAAAAAAGACCTTGCAGATTTTAAAAATATAATTAATAGTTATTCGTCTTTACCACCGTCATTTGCGAGAGATGTAATTATGAAAGCGCCAAGTGAAAATATGATGAATTCGCTTGCAAGAAGTGTTTTAACTCTTTATTCGTATGATAATAATCCAGATGATACAAGTTTGCCAAATGTTTTGCGTCAATGTTTGCAACTTATTTCAATGTTTCCACAACTTACTGTGTATAGTTATCAGGCATATGATTATTATATTAAGGGTAATAAGAGCTTCTTTATGCATGACCCAAATCCTGATTATTCAATCGCAGAAAACATTTTACATATGCTTCGTCCTGATTCAAAATTCACCCGTTTAGAAGCAAAAATTCTTGATATTGCGCTTATCTTGCATGCAGAGCATGGTGGTGGTAACAATTCAAGTTTTACAACTCACGTTGTAACATCTTCAGGCACAGATACTTATGCGGCAATTTCTGCGGCTTTAGGTTCATTAAAAGGACCAAAACACGGTGGCGCAAATATTAAGGTTTGCGGTATGTTTGATAATATTAAAGAGAATGTTCGCGATTGGAATGATATGGATGAAATTGAACATTATATTCAAAAAATATTAAACAAAGAAGCTTATGATAAAGCAGGTCTTGTTTATGGTATCGGCCATGCAGTTTATTCAAAATCAGACCCAAGAGCTATTGTGTTCAAACAGTTCGTTGAAAGTTTGTCAAAAGAGAAGCATAGAGAAGATGAATATCATCTTTATACAGCTATAGAAAAAATTGCTCCAAAACTTATTGCAGGTAGCAAAAAGATGTATAAAGGTGTTAGCGCAAATGTTGACTTTTATTCAGGATTTGTATATGAAATGCTATCGATTCCAAGAGAATTGTTCACACCTTTATTTGCTATTGCGAGAATTTCTGGTTGGTCAGCTCATAGAATGGAAGAGCTTATAAATGCAGGTAAAATTATTCGTCCTGCTTACAAAGCAGTAGGCGAAAGAAAAGAATATATTCCTTTTGAAAACAGATAAAAATCAAATATAAATATTAACGCCCCAAAAGTTAAATGCTTTTGGGGCGTTTCATTAATGTCATTTTTTATTTAAATGAATTAAATTATTTGTGTTCTTCGCAATATACATCTTTGCTTGAGTTTGGAATTTTGTTAAAACAATTAGGATATCTGCAGTAATGATCTTCTTTGATATGCTCTTCGCAAAATCTTCTGTTCCAGTCAGGGTAAACAGGTTTTTTGCCACAATCGTTTCTTCTGCAAACAATTTGACTTCCGTCAACATTAGTCCAAGGGTCATCTACTTGGCTTTCTTTGTATTTGTTTACACCGTATAAAGCGATAATAATAACAACTAGTATTAAAAAGAATTTTTTCATATCTAATCTCCTTGTTTTTGTTTATTA
Organism: Acutalibacteraceae bacterium; assembly: GCA_045649445.1. Taxonomy (GTDB): domain Bacteria; phylum Bacillota; class Clostridia; order Oscillospirales; family Acutalibacteraceae; genus RUG11462. Next base: position 3,963 of record JAZRPX010000030.1, read on the forward strand.
TACCATAAAGATAAAACAACCGCAATCAAAAAATATTGCGTTAACACTTCGTGTTTGCCCTGTTCGAATCTCTTTTTTATAAAAAAACTAAGGAATCGCACGCAAGGTGCAATTCCTTAGTTTTGGCGCAGATGGCGAGATTCGCCCGAGAAACTTCTGCGTTTCTCGGCACGCACGCGGGCACCAAAACAGTCTCCCAGACTGTTTTTAACACTTCGTGTTTGCCCTGTTCGAATCTCTTTTTTATAAAAAAACTAAGGAATCACACGCAAGGTGCAATTCCTTAGTTTTGGCGCAGATGGCGAGATTCGAACTCGCGGGGGATTGCTCCCTAACTGATTTCGAGTCAGCCCCGTTATGACCACTTCGATACATCTGCGTATATAGTTAAACTTTGATAAGCGTAACTTAATTTTAAATTGTAACAAAATCCAACGATAAACATTATACATAATTTATCATTGGATTTCAATAGCTAAAATATATTTTTTAGTCGGCATAGAACATACTAAATGAAGAAACTTTTTGATTATCATCAAATTCAAATTGAATTACTTGACCTGAACCGATATCAAGAACATATCTAATACAAGGTTCAGTAGGATCGGTCATCAAGTTTTCATTTGGTTCTCCAAGTTCACCAATAATATGGTCATAAACCGAATAATAAGTAATATTTTTAAAATAATAAGTGTCTTTATTTTGAACTTTGGTATAATCAACATCCATTGAAACAATGTTGCCATTGCCACTAGTAGTAATCGTCATACCATCAAAATAATACACATTGCCACCATAAAATTCATCTGTGCCAGAATTTTGAGTTTGGTCACCAAAATGGTCAGAAACAGAATTAAAGTCAACACCTAAATAACCATCCAAATCAACACTATGAGCATTTGAAATCACATGCGTTGTGGTAGAAGTAGCTTGTGTAGTTGTGGTTGTAGTTGATGTAGTTGTCTTTGTGGTAGTTGTTGTTTCAACTATTTCAGGTTTTTCATCCTTGCCACCTGAAGATGCGATAATAATTATAAGAACAATTACTAAAACTACACCTAAAACAGGAAATAAAAGATTTTTTTGTTTTTTTCTCTTTCTAGGTTCTCTGCGTCTAACCGGCTCTCTTTTTGCAAAAACATCCTCGTTAACGGTGATTTTCTCTTCTTCTTCGTAAACAACCGGTTTTCTTTCAAATCTTTTTTCAATTTCACTTTCGGAAAAACTATAAATATTTGTGTTAAAATAGTTGTCTGCAGGGGTGTTATCTTCTTTAGTGAATTTAGAAACATCTAGCCCTGAACTCTTGCTATTCATATATGTAAAAACTTTATCTACCAATGCTTTGTTACAATAAGGGCAGATTTTAGCGTTTTCAGGGATTTCCTTTCCGCAGAAACTGCATAATTTTGTCGTCATTAAATTAACATTCCTTTTATTTTATTAAATTTATTTTATACTACTTTTACAAAAAAATCAATTACTAATTTGTGAATTTTTAGAGTTAAATTTTTCTAAAAAAGAGTGGTCTATTCCGTTTTCGGTATATTCTACGAATGTATCAAGTTTAACATTGTGAATAGAATTAAAAATGCTTTTTTCAATTAGTGGGTTGTCTTTTTTAAGACTTTTTATTAAGTCTTTTATTTCTTTGCGCTTTGACCCAGATGCTTCTTCGCAAGAAACATTCTTTTTAGTAACAGTACAAGCGCAGTTTATAAATTCAAGATCATTATATTTAGTCCATGCAATAATTGCGTCTTCATTTATACAGTAAAGTGGACGAATTAAATCCATGCCAGAGAAATTAGTTGAATGAAGTTTTGGCAACATTGCTTGAAGTTGAGACCCATAAAACATACCCATAATGGTTGTTTCAATAACATCAGAAAAATGATGCCCTAGAGCAATTTTGTTGCAACCAACCTCTTTTGCGTGCGCGTAGAGATGACCTCTTCTCATTCTTGCGCATAAGTAGCAAGGTGTACCGTCAACAGATTCAGCAATGGCAAAAATATCAGTTTTAAAAACAGTTATTGGCAAATCTAAAATTTTAGCGTTTTCTAAAATTCTATTTAAGTCTTCTTCGCTATAGCCAGGGTCCATAACCAAAAATTCAAGTGAAAAAGGAATCTCACTATATTTTTGAAGCATTTTCATCAAAAGCCCCAACATCATAGAATCTTTTCCACCTGAAATACAAACTGCTATTTTATCATCTTTTTCTATAAGGTTATAATCCTTAACTGCTTTAATAAAAGGATTCCATATCTCTTTTCTGTATTTTTTATTTATACTTCGTTCGATAAGTTGTGAACGGGTAAGATCTTTTTCAGCCATTTTTAACTCCAAAAAATAATATATGAAAATTATATTATAAT
>JAZRPX010000031.1:0-5257 GCA_045649445.1 Acutalibacteraceae bacterium
AGAGCGTTCCTTTTTGGAACGCTCTTTTTTGTTGTTTAAAAGTTGTTATTTGTCTTTTTGTTAAGTTCTTCTTTTGGGCTTATGCCAAAAAACTTTTTATATCCACGGTAAAATGTTGAGTAAGTATCAAATCCACAACGCTTTGATATTCTTTGCAATGGCATATTTGTTTTATAAATAAGATGCTTTGCTTCGTTAAATCTTCTTTGGCTAATTAATTGCAAAAAGGTCATGTCTGCATTTTTCTTGATAGTCTGACAAATGCACTTTTTAGATAAAAACACATGCTTTGCGATATCATCTAAAATTAATTTTTCATAAAGATGGTTATCAATATAAGAAATTATTTTTGCAAAATTGCTATCAGTTTCTTTTATTTTATTTGGTTGAAACTTTTCGTAAAGATAGTTTAATTCACAAATGAGTTGCAAAAAAGGCGCAAGAACAAACGCTCTGCTTGAACGAGTTTTCAATGCTTTTAACAAAGCATCTATTCCTGCTTTGAATTCATAAGAATTTCCTTTTGCAGAAAGCATTTTTAAATGCTTGTAATCATAAAAAGGTTGCAATAAATCATAGTTTTCATCAAATTTCCTTAAAAGAGAACCACTAAAAGATATTTCTAAAAATTCTGCGTGTGTGTTATTAAAATCATAATAAAATTCTTCTTTGCTGTGAGCAATATGAACCTCGCCTGGCTTCAAATAATGAATAAAGTTTTTGTAGTTTATACTGCAGGTACCATCAAGCAAAATAAACATATAGTAAAGAGAACTATTTTCCTTTTCACGCTTATCAAAAACGTCGTTTCTGTATAATACAACGATATCTGTTTGAACAAAATTCAAAAATTTTTGTTTCACACACGCATCTCCTTTACAGTTCTTTATATAATTATAACAAATTCGGTAAACAAATGCAATATAAAAAGTAAACATTTGCAATTGAATTGGTCATTATATTATTATATATATACTAAAATTAGGAGGTATTATACCCATGAAAAAATTACTAGCATTAACCCTTTCATTGCTTTTGGTATTCTCATTGATACCAGTAGCTTTGGTTAGCGCTGAAGGCGCAGTTGCTAAAATTGGCGATACAGAATATTCATCGCTTTTTGGAACAGAAGGCGCATTCGCAAACGCACAAGATGGCGATAAAATCGTTATGATAGCAGACGAGGTTTATGACTTTGCACCTGAAAAAACTGGCGCTACTCTTATTTCTCTTTCTAAAGCTATCACGCTCGACCTTGCAGGTCATACCGTAAACATTACAAGAAGCAATTCAAATAGAGGTAATGTTTTAGTTCTTAATGCTGAGTTTTCAGTTGTTAGTACAGTTGATGGTTTAGGTTTAGAAAATACTGCAACCAAAGGTGTTATCAACGCAGTTGCAACAATTTTCTCAGCAAATAAAACTTTTAACGCAAATAATGTTGAACTCATAAGTTCATTAAGTGACGACTCTTATGGTATGGCTCTTTCCGTAGGCACTACAACAACAGTAACCATTAAAGATTGCGTGTTAAATGCTCCTAAAATGGCTATTCGCGTATCTGGAGGCACTCCTGTGTTTGATGTGCAAGATAGCACAATCTACTCACAGTATTTTCCTTTGAAAAATTCTAGTGGTAAATTTAGTGGCACATTTAAAAATTGTAGCATTTATGCAACAAAAAATACTGGTCCTGAGATTACTTGCTCAGAACTCACTTTGGATAATTGTACTGTATATTGTAATGGTTCAGACCAAACTATGTTTAATCTCAAATCAGGTACTTTAAATCTTATAAACGGTACTGTTCTCGATGGTAAAAACGCTGCAAAGAGAGTTATTACTGTAGGTTCAACAGCAACTCTTGTTACCGATAATGCAACTATTAAAAGTCCTAAAAGCGGTGCTTCAGATGCTTATGCGATTAACTTGAGTGGTAATGCAATTCTTGGTAATACAGTTGTTTCTGCTTCTAATAAAGCAAACTCTTCAAATGTTAACCTTTATCCATATCTTGCAGATAACAAAGCAATTTACACAAGCGATATTCCATCAGAAGAAACTTTAGTAGCAAAAGATTATACTCCTGCTTCATATAAAGTGTTGTATATCAGAGATTCTTTACAAGCTGCAACAACTTATGATGTAACTATTGATGGCGAAGTTGTTGAAACTGTTATCGAAGGCAAAACTTATGTTGTTCCAGCATCTGCAGAAGGTTATCATTACACAGATGGTACAAATGATTACTACGAAGGCGATGAAATCGTTGTAAACGCTAATGTAGACCTTGTTTCAGTTATCAACACTTATGTTGTAACAATTGGCGAATCTGCCGATGCTTATGACCACGGAGAAACATTCGAAGTTCCTGTTCCTGACACAGGTTATCAATGGACAGATGGCGAAGTTCGTTATAACGGTGGTGAAATTATTACCGTAACTTCAGAAATTACACTCACAAAAGTAATAGAGTTAACAACATTTACTTACACAATGGACGAAGGTTCAAGAATTGTTGGTGGTTATACTTCTGCTGTTACAGCTGCAACAGGTGAATTTGAAGAAATTGATGGCGATTGGGTATTATCACTCCCATCAAAAGCCGATCAAACTGCAACATTCATTCTTCCTGAAGATTGGTATGTAAAACCAAATTATAAAGCAGTTAAAATTGAATATTCAATTTCAAGATCTGCTAATTCTGCAGATTATGTTCAACGCGTAAGTTTTGCAGATGATTCAAGCAATACAAATTACATTTCAATTGCTGAAGGTTATCAAACAATCAAAACAAAGTATAGCGTTGATGTAAATGAAGATGTCTATGGCTATAGATATTTCAACACATTCTTAAAAGGTGGCGCAAACTGGTCTGATGAATCAAGCCAAGCATATGTTTACATTGATGATGTAACTGTAACATTTGAATATGACTTTGATTATGTTGCCCCTGAATTCGAAGGCGAAGCAACAGAAATTCTTAAAACACAAGTAGGCGCATCAATCAGACTTGGTGAAGTAAACGGTATCAGATTCTATACATCACTTGATGTAGAAGCTCTTAATGCTTTCGTTGGTGATAAAGAATATGAAGTTGGTACACTCATCGCACCAAAAGATATCGCAGGTGATTATCTCACAATCGAAGATGATTGCGCTAAAGTTGTTTACGATATGTCAAATGACCTTTGGGCAAATGATGAAATCGTAGGTTCTTTGGCTAACATCAAAGAGAAAAACTGGGCAAGAGATTTTGTAGCTCGTGCTTACATTTTAGTTGATGGCGTATATTACTATTCAGATGTTCAATGCGTTCGTAATATTGCTGGTATTGCAGATGCTTACATTGCAGACGAAAAAGGCAACTTTGATACTTTAGATGCTGACGTTCAAGCATTAGTTGAAGCTTGGGCAAAAGCAAATGACTAATCAAGGGAGGTAATTACAGATGAAATTTGAAAAAATTAGTTTAGAATTAGATCGTTACGAATCTCTTGATATTATTGCTTCATCTCCAGAAGAGGTTCCAACAGAACCTGTTCAACCAGAGACAACAACAAAATACGATCCATACGAAAACGATAAATGGTAAAAACAAAAAGGAGTTCCGTTTTGGAACTCCTTTTTTGTTATAATCTAATCTAAACTCGTAGGGGAGGGGCTCTGCTCCTCCTGAAAAAAGGGCGTCTTAAAGGGTTGCGTTAAGATCCTTCGGCTTCACTTTGTTTCGCTCAGGATGACAATAGTAGTATGTCATTCCGAGCTTGTCGAGGAATCTTTAATGCCTTCTTTTGGAAGAAGGCGCTGGTTGTATTGCTTACGCGATGAATTTAATATTTATCAAAGAATTTTTCCCGTTTTTCAAGAAAACGTTGTCGTTCAGCAACGCTTAAATTATTAAAATTGGTAAGGGTTTTTGATATTTTTTTATTTTTTGTTAAGTATTTAACTCTGCTAACTTGTATCGGATATGTAAATAGCATTAGAAAAAATCCGTCTCCAAGAGCATCGGTAAAAGCAAACGTTTTGGCAAATCTCAATATGTCTTTTCGATTGGTTTCGTAAGCTTCGGTCAATTTGTAATATTCATTAAATTTCGACACTTCAAAAAACATATAACTCACTGGAAATAGTTCTAATATGTCAAATCGATTAAAAGAACCAAAAGTGTAGTTTTGCAAAGTAATATCTAAACAATCATTTTCTTGCAAATCTGTAATATGATAGGTACAACCAACGCGTAGAAACGTCTTATTCATAGAATTCATCAAAAAGCCAGTAGCTTTTTTAGCAAATTTATCTTTCCAACTATATTCTTCAACTTCGTTTAAAATAGATTTTACATCTGCTATTATTGGAATAAGAGATAGAGAAAACTCGTTGTCAAAAACATCTATAGTGATTGAGGAAGACACTCCTTGCTCGCATAAAGCTGAAATATAGTAATATCGTTCTCCACAAGAATCGATTATTTTTATTTTACAATCATAAATACTATCTTTTAGCACAAAGGATATTTTCACAAACTCACCGCCTTTAGTTTATTATAGCATATTTAGTTTGAAAAGTAAATCCTAACAATATAAATTTATAAAAACGGGAGTGCGTTTGCGCTCCCGTTTTGTTTTTACCATCTAACCTGCCAACGGTTTTGGTGGTTTTCTTCTTTAGCAAATTTTACAACAGTTTTACTTGATTTTTTATAGTGTTTTTTAAGTTGTTTATCAAACTCTGCCGATTTAAAATCAAGGTTGATTTTTTTACCTTTAAAATGTGAAAGATAAGCCGCCGCCGTCATTTTTGATTGATAAATTCCATCAAAACCACTTGCGATTAACTCTTCGCCGTTTAAAATATGGTTGCAGAAATTTTGCAAAATAGCAATATGTCCATTTGGCTCATTTGACTCTAAAATTTCTGTGTAATTATAAGGCGCATCATAAAATCCTTCGCGCTTTTCAAAGCAAAACTCTCGTTCATCTTCATTTAGTTGCCAGAATTTTAGTTTGCCTTCTTCTAATACAATTTTACCTTTTGAGCCAGAAATTTCAAGGCGATTTGTACCAGGGCTTTCACCTGTTGACGTAATAAACACAGCGCTAGAGCCATCTTTATAATCAAATAATAACTCGGCATCATCTTCAACTTCGATATTGTGGTATTTTGCAACGCCCAATTTAGCAAAAACACTTGTTGGCACCCCGAAAATCCATTGCAACAAATCAAGTTGATGTGGCGCTTGATTCATCAAAAC
>JAZRPX010000032.1:0-21204 GCA_045649445.1 Acutalibacteraceae bacterium
GTTTTGTCCTCCGATTGTATTTTGGGTTGTAACTGGCAGGTCACAGCTTTCATTATATACAATCGGAGTTTTTATGTCTATTACTCATCGGCAAAAGCCTCCACTGAACCACGCGACTATCGCGTGGTTTTCTTATACAAAAAAAGAGTAATCGCTTTTGCGATTACTCTTTTTTATTTATTGGACTTGAAGTCACAATATTTGTTTACATTTAAAGTTGCATGTGATATACTAATTTTTGGAGGATGATGTTATGGAATTCAAAGAAAAATTGACTTGGATTCTTGATAAAAAAGGTTGTAAAGCAAATGAGAACTTTTATCAAGAAAATATCGATTTCGTACATTCGCTTCACAAAAAATGTGATTGTGTTGGTTGGAGTGAGCTTGACATGAACGAACCTGATGCTAACGAAGTTTTAGAAAAAATTCGTGTGTTTTGCAAGCAAAATGGTTGGAACGCACGTTGTTTATACGAACGAACATATACCGATATAACAAGTGATTGGTATGAACTAAAAACTGATGATTTCAAAGAAAACACCATTGCTGACATCTTCACCATAACATCAGAATCAGGAAAAGAAATATATCTTCAAACAATCAATGCTTATCGTGAGCTTAATATTTCTCCTAAAGAACATTGGATCAACATTTGTGTTCCTGACAAGTTTAGAAAGGCATGTATTAAAAACAATATCACAGACATTGATTTTTGTTGGGTACAGGACAAAGGAAAATACAAAGCCGAACAATATTTTTGTGTTTTTCCGCATAAATCTTTATCTCGCATTGCTTGCGACAAGGGTTTAAAACACAGGAATGTTTTAAAATTGAAGCGTTTGGGTGGATATTTGCCAAAAATCGCTTCAATTTTCAAAAATATACAAACAATTTCTCTTCAGGATTGCTATTTAAAAGAAGACATGCCATCAGATGGCATTGTTTGCGTTTTTTCTCCTATGACTGATAATTTTTCTGGAAAAAACAAAATCTTAATACACAAAAACACTGCAGAAATACTGCTAAAAGAAAAAGCTATTTCTACTTTGAATCTTATACCTGCTTGTGTTGTTGACAAATTTCCAAAAGGTTATACTGTCATTAAAACAAAATCAAAACCTGCCCCTACAAATGATTACATAAAAAACTGTTTTAAAGAATACGAAAAACTAATAGTAAAAGACAGACCTGAATATCAGATAACAGAAAAAGAAATATCAAAAATTTTAAGAAAAACTAAAAGCAACAGAAAATCTGATTTCAGCAAAAAGCTAAGCAACGAACAATTAGAATGCATAACAAACTCAAATTACAAAGCAATGCTACCTTATTATAAAATTTGTGATGGTGGTTTGCTTTCTGATGAATATAGACTTTTATCATATAACAATTCTTTGAACACAACTAAAGAGTTTTTTAAAGATTTAGAAAAAGAAGAATTGATAAAAACCAAACCGTGCGGAATCGTTATAGCAACCTGTGCAGATGGTGATTTTATATTGCTTACGAAAGACGAAAAAGTGGTGCGTCTTAGCCACGAATCACTTGATATAATAGCCGAGTGGAAATACCTTTCTAATTTCTTTTTCGAAGCAATGAATGATTGTTAATATTCAAACAAAAAAGCTGTTTCGCTTATGCGAAACAGCTTTTTTTCATATCAATTTTAAACTAATAAAATTTAGACTTAATTTTAAACATTACCTGTGATCTTATGGCCTTCCCAAACGTCAGCATAAGATTTGATAAGCGCATTTTTCTTTGAAGAAATAGCTTGTGCAGCTGTTGATTTGCCGCTGATAACTTCACCGATAATTGAGCTTGTTGTTGTTGAACCTGAATCTGATGATTCACAAACATTTGTCCAAGAAACTACATTCTTATTACCGTTTTTGTTGTACTTAATCTCTGCTGAGTGAGCAATAGCATCTTTGTTTTTACCGAAGTATGTTTCCCATTTATATTGGAAGTTTCTTTCAATAAAACGATAGTTATAACGATAGTATTCATTTCTTACAAAGAGTGCTTTTGAAGCAACTTTTTGATGTACTGAAGGAATGAATGCTATAAATGATGCAGGGCTAACATTTTTATATGTTTTTGTGCCTTTCTTTGTTGGGAATGGTACTACATCTACATCTTTTTGAGTTGATGTGCCTTTAAGACCTTGGATACAGTCATGACCACCGAAGATCATAGCAACTTTACCTTCATGGAATTGAGTTTTACCATAGCTCCATGATTTGCCATGGAAAGTATCACACCATGCGTTTTTACCAGTTGTCCATAAGCCATATTCTGTTAAAGCACTTTCAACTTTTGAATTTGTGATATTTGTTGTTGGTTGGCTACCTCTTGAAACTTTTGTTAAAGTTGTGCCATAGTTCATAGCGATAGTTTCAAAGAGTGAAAGATTATCAACTGTACCAAAACCGATAACTGATTTATCATTAGCAAATTTCTTAGCGTATTTTTCAAGAACATCCCAAGTCCATTTGCCTTGTTCTGCTAATTTGCGAGGGTCTTGAAGTCTCTTTTGGTTAAGAAGTCTCTTATTATAAATAAGCATAGCAGGAGTCATATACTCATCTTCTGTTGCCATCCAACCATATTGTTTACCATCAATGTTCAAGAAACCTTTAGCTGAACTCATATACCAAGGTTCATTAAAGTCAACACCTGTTTCTCTCATTGCAAGAGTAAGGTCAGCAATATAACCTTTTTGGAAATATGATGGGAAGAAACCACCTTGAGCAAAGTAAATGTGATTTTCACAGTTTCTTGCAGCAAGTTCTGAAGCAAGGTTTTCATTATATCTGTTGAATTGACCTTCTTCATCAATTTTTACGCCATAAAGTTCTTGTACACTCTTGATTGAATCTTCAGCTGCAACTTGACATTTCTTATCACCATAGATATTCTCCCATGGATAAAGAATTTTCAATGTGAAGCCCTTAAGAGTTTTGATAAACTTATCAGAAGCTGCGCCTGCTTTATTTGTTGTACGAACGATCAAAGCGCCTGTTTTTGAAACGCCTGGTCTATCATCTTTTAAAGCTTCTTCTTCTTTTTCGCTTCTCTTTTTAGTAGTGGTTTTGTCACCTTTACCATCTTTTTTTGTTTTTTTAGTTTTGTCCTCTTTGCCAGCTGTTGTAGTTGTTGTTTCACCAGCTTCGGTTGAAACATTAGCTGACTGTGATACAGGAGCTGTTGTTTCATCTTGTGGAGCAGGGTCACCTGTACAAGCAACAAGTGAAAGTGTGAAAACAACTGCTAACATCAAAGCAAGTAACTTTGTAATCTTAGACATTTTTCTTACCTCCATAATGTTTTTATAATTAGTCTAATTTTACAGTTTTAACTGTACATGCTAATATTACTACACTTTTTTGAAATAGTCAATGATTTTCTAACAAATTAATTGTAAATTTTCATTGATTTTAATTAACCTTTGGATTATAGTAACAAAAAAGCAAAGATTTGCCAAAACAAATCTTTGCTTTTTTCATATCAATTTTAAATTAATAAAATCTAGACTAAAACTTAAACATTACCTGTAATCTTATGGCCTGACCAAACATCAGCATAAGATTTGATAAGTGCATTTTTCTTTGAAGAAATAGCTTGTGCAGCTGTTGATTTGCCACTTACAACTTCATTGATAATTGATGCTGTTGTAGTTGAACCCGAATCATTAGATTCACAAACATTTGTCCAAGAAATTACTGCCTTATTACCATTTTTACTATATTTAATCTCAGCAGAATGAGTTATAGCATCTTTATTTTTACCAAAGTATGCTCCCCATTTGTATTGGAAGTTTCTTTCGATAAAACGATAGTTATAACGATAGTATTCATTTCTTACAAAGAGCGCTTTTGAAGCAACTTTTTGATGAACGGCTGGAATGAATGCTATAAATGATGCGCCACAAAGGTTTTTATAAGTTTTTGAAGGTTCTTTAGTTGGGAATGGAACTACATCAACATCATTTTGAGTTTTTAATCCTCTAAGACCTTGAATAGTATCATGGCCACCAAAAGCCATAGCAACTTTACCTTCATGGAATTGAGTTTTACCATAGCTCCATGATTTGCCATAGAAAGTTTCACACCAAGCATTTTTGCCTGTTGTCCATTTGCTGTACTCTGTTAAAGCAGCTTCAAATTTTGAATTCGCAACATTTGATGTTGGTTGAGTTCCTCTTGATACTTTTGTAAATGATACGCCATAGTTAATAGCAATTGCTTCGCAAAGTGAAGGAATATCAACTGTACCAAAACCGATAACTGATTTATCATTAGCAAATTTCTTAGCGTATTTTTCAAGAACATCCCAAGTCCATTTGCCTTGTTCTGCTAATTTACGAGGGTCTTGAAGTCTCTTTTGGTTAAGAAGTCTCTTGTTATAAAGAAGCATAGCAGGAGACATATACTCGTCTTCTGTTGCTGTCCAACCATATTGTTTACCATCGATATTCAAGAAGCCCTTTGAAGCACTCATATACCAAGGTTCATTAAAGTCAACACCTGTTTCTCTCATTGCAAGAGTAAGGTCAGCAATATAACCTTTTTGGAAATATGATGGGAAGAAACCACCTTGAGCAAAATACATATGATTTTCACAGTTTCTTGCTGCAAGTTCTGAAGCAAGGTTTTCATTATATCTATTGAATTGACCTTCTTCATCAATTTTTACGCCATAAAGTTCTTCTACGCTCTTGATTGAATCTTCTGCTGCAACTTGACATTTCTTATCACCATAGATATTCTCCCAAGGATAAAGAATTTTCAATGTGAAGCCCTTAAGACTCTTAATAAACTTATCAGAAGCTGCGCCTGCTTTATTTGTTGTACGAACAATTAAAGCGCCAGTTTGAGAAGCAGTATGGTCAATCAACTGTGGGTTTGGCTTCGTTTTAGTTGTTTTAGTTTGTTTATCATCTTTTTCTGTTTTTTTAGTGTTCTCACCTTTGCCAGCTGTTGTAGTTGTTGTTTCACCAGCTTCGGTTGAAACATTAGCTGACTGTGATACAGGAGCTGTTGTTTCATCCTGTGGAGCAGGGTCACCTGTACAAGAAACAAGTGAAAGTGCGAAAACAACTGCTAACATCAAAGCAAGTAACTTTGTAATCTTAGACATTTTTCTTTCCTCCGTAGTATTTTTATAATTAGTCTAATTTTACAGTTTTAACTGTACATACTAATATTACTACATTTTTCAAAAACAGTCAATTGTTTCTCAACTATTTTATCATTAAAAATTGCACAAATTTATCTTATGTTTTTTGTGCAATTTTTCAAAATTTACCATTTTATTAAAAACGCAGAGAGGTTTGAATTTGAAGAATAAAAGTAATTTAATTTTATCAGTTTTTGGCTTAATAATAGGCATTTTAAATGGTCTTTTTGGCGCCGGCGGTGGAATTGCGGCAGTTGAAATTTTAAAACATTTTAACCTTGACCAAAAGTGTGCGCAAACAACATCTATTGCAATCATTCTGCCTCTTTGCACACTATCTGCATTACTATATATGACTAGAATGACAATTGATTTTAAAACCATGGGAATACTTGTTCCTTTTGGTATTTTAGGCGCTTATATTGGTACAATTGCTATGAAAAAACTTTCACTTGGCGCTATAAAAAAGATTTTTTGCGCATTTATAATCTACGCAGGATTTAGAATGATTTGGGGTAATTAATTTGGAAATTTTAATTCTTATAATAAGCGGATTTTTAAGTGGGGCTTTGGGAAGTCTCGGTGTTGGTGGTGGCGGTGTTTTAATAGTTTTTCTGACATTTTTTCTCGAATTTCAAAGAGAAACTGCCGCTTTTACAAACCTTTTATTTTTTATTCCTATTGCACTTTTTTCTACGATTATATATGCAAAACAAAAGAAAATTGATTTTAAAAAAGCATTCTTTTTAGTGCCAACAGGACTTATTGGTTGCGCAATAGGCGTTTATTTATCAAATGTTATAAACACTGACATTTTATCAAAAATTTTCGGTGGATTTTTAATTTTTATTAGTATTAAAACTTTGTTTACTAAACAAAAAAGCCAGTCTTAATTTGACTGGTTTTTTCTGTTGACACGATAATTTTTACATTATATAATGTATAACAAGGAGGAGATATAATGAAACGTTCTAAAATCAACCAATTATTGAGAGAAAACATTGAATTCATCAAAAAGATGAACTTTGCTTTGCCACCTTTTGCATATTTCACACCTCAAGAATGGAAAAACAAAGGCGCTGAATATGATGAAATTCGCAACAATATGCTCGGATGGGATGTAACCGATTATGGGCATGATGATTTTGAAAAAATCGGTTTGTTTTTATTCACAATTAGAAACGGAAATTTTTCTGACCCTAACAACAAAAAAACTTATGCTGAAAAGATTTTGATTTCTGATGAAAATCAATATAGTCCTATGCATTTTCACTATAACAAAATGGAAGATATCATAAATCGTGGTGGTGGAAACTTGATAGTTGAGGTTTATAACTGCGATGAAAACGAAGGTCTTGCTTCAACTGACGTTGAGGTTGTGACAGATGGATATCGCCACACTGTTCCTGCAGGCACAAAAATTCGTCTTAAACCTGGCGAAAGCATTACTTTGCCTCCATATCAATACCACGCTTTTTGGGCTGAAGAAGGTTTTGGAAAGGTTCTTATAGGCGAGGTTTCTATGGTGAATGATGATAACAACGATAACCGTTTTTATGAAAAACAAGCTCGTTTTACTACCATTGAAGAAGACGAAGAGCCACTTTACCTTCTTTGCAACGAATATGGAGAAAAATAATATGAAAGTTTTGAGTTTTGGTGAGATTTTATGGGATATCTTCCCGAATGAGCAAAACCTAGGCGGCGCACCTTTAAACTTTGCAGCGCACCTTGTTAAAAACGGGGTTGACACTTCGATATATTCAAGCGTTGGCTCAGATGAACTCGGCGAAAAAGCAATTAATGATATAAGTAAATTGGGTGTTGACACCTCTTATATTTCGACAGTTTCAAGCGCTACAGGAATTTGTCAGGTTTCATTTGATGGGGATAAGCCGATTTACGTAATAGTAGCAGATACGGCACTTGATAACATTGCTTATACTCCGACAACGCAGAAGTTTGACGGATTGTATTTTGGCACATTAGCGCAAAGAAGCATCACAAGTGCAAACACACTAAAGCAACTTTGCAAAACCTACGATTTTAACGAAGTTTTCTTTGATATAAATATTAGACAAAAATACTATTCAAAGCAAACTATTGATTTTTCGCTAAAACAAGCGACAATATTCAAAGTATCGCGAGAAGAAATTGCTGTTTTATATGAGCTTGGCATTTGTTTGCAACAGGATTACGAAAAAATCTGCGAAGACTTATGCGAAAAGTATGATAATTTAAAATTAATCATCATAACACTTGATAAAGATGGCGCGCTAGTTTATCAAAGCAAAACAAAAACCACTCTCTATTCAGACAAACCAAAAAACAAAGTTGTAAGCACAGTTGGTGCGGGTGACAGTTTTTCTGCTTGTTTTTTTGCAAATCATTTAAAAGGTGAAACTATAGAAACTTGTCTTAAAAAAGCAGTAAAAGTAAGTGACTTTGTTGTTACAAAAACAGAAGCAATTCCCGAATACCCACAGGGCTTAACCGATTAAAAAGAAAAGAGAATTTTTATATGAAAAAGATTAATCTAAACGGAAAATGGCGAATGACCGGCAATGGTTTTGATTTGTTCGGCACTGTGCCTGGCTCGGTTTATTCATTCTTGCTTGA
Source organism: Acutalibacteraceae bacterium (assembly GCA_045649445.1). Taxonomy (GTDB): domain Bacteria; phylum Bacillota; class Clostridia; order Oscillospirales; family Acutalibacteraceae; genus RUG11462. The sequence continues at coordinate 7,803 of JAZRPX010000032.1, forward strand.
AAATGAGAAAATTGACGATCCATATTATAGGGACAATGAATTAGAAGCTCTAAAGCTTATGGATTATAACTACACCTTTTGTTATGAGTTTGATTTTGATTTACAAGATAACAAAAAAGTTTATCTTTGCTTTGATGGACTTGACACTCTTGCTAACATCACTTTAAATGGTAAAAAAATCGCTTCAACAGACAATATGCATCGTAGTTATAAATTTTGTGTGAGCGAGATTTTATCTAAAAACAACACTCTTTCAATTGAATTTTCCTCACCAACAAAATTTATAGAAAAAGAAGATGAAAAACATCACCTTGGTGGTTCTTATGAATCTATGAAAGGTTTTCCTCATCTTAGAAAAGCACATTGTATGTTTGGCTGGGATTGGGGTCCTCGCCTTCCTGATATGGGAATTTTCAAGGATGTTTATTTACTTATTGAAAATTCTGCATACATAAAAGATGTTTATATCAAACAACGACATCAAGACGGAAAAGTTTTTGTAAATCCACAAATTAAAGTTTGTGGAGATGCAGAACTTTTAGTTGAAATCACTTCTCCTTGCGGTGAAATTGTAAAATTAAACGCAAATGAAGAAAACGAAATATTAAATCCACAACTTTGGTGGCCAAATGGATTTGGTGAACAACCTCTTTACACTATAAAAGTATTTCTTCTTGAAGATGAAGAAATTGTAGATAGTATTGAAAAAAGAATAGGTCTTCGCAATATGGGTATTGTTCGCGAAGCCGATGAATACGGCGAAAAATTCGCCCATATAATCAACGGCGTTGAATTCTTTGCTTTTGGCGCAGATTATATACCTGAAGACAATATTCTTTCTCGCCTTTCTTATGAGAGAACATATAAACTCTTGAAAAGTTGCAAAGAATGTAACTTCAACGTAGTTCGCGTATGGGGCGGCGGATTTTACCCATTTGATTATTTTTATGACATTTGTGACGAATTAGGACTTGTTGTTTGGCAAGATTTAATGTTTGCTTGCGCAAATTACAAACCAGACGAACATTTTATTGAAAACATTACTGCTGAAATTGAAGATAATGTTACTAGAATTCGTCATCATGCTTGTTTAGGTCTTTGGTGTGGCAACAACGAGATGGAAATGTTCGCTAAAGATTTCGTGTATGAAGGAACAGAAGAGACCAAAAAAGATTACTATGAAATTTTTGAAAACATTATTCCACCGATTGTAAAACGCACCGACCCAGATACTTTTTATTGGCCTGCTTCTCCATCTAGCGGTGGAAAATTTGATGATCCTAATAGCGAAAATAGAGGCGATACGCATTATTGGGATGTTTGGCACGGAAATAAACCTTTTTGCGAATATAGGAAATTTTTCTTTAGATATGCTTCGGAATTTGGTTTTCAATCATTCCCTGAATTAAAAACCGTTGAAAGTTTCACTAAACTAGAGGATAGAAATATTTTTTCAAGAGTTTTTGAAATGCATCAAAGAAACGGAACCGCTAACGGTAAGATTATGAATTATCTTGCTTCAACCTTTATGTATCCTACGGATTTTGACACGCTTTTATATGCTTCTCAAATGCTCCAAGCATACGCAATCAAATACGGCGTTGAACATTTTCGTAGAAACAGAGGCAGATGTATGGGGGCTGTTTATTGGCAATTGAATGATATCTGGCCAACAGCATCTTGGGCATCAATTGACTATTTTCACAGATACAAAGCATTACACTATTTTGCGAAAAGGTTTTTTGCGCCTATACTCATATCTTGCGAAGAAATTGGTGAAACAACTTATAGAAACGCAGTTAGCGAACAACCAACTCCAATTCAAACAATTGCAAGACTTAACATTAGCAATGAAACCTTGCAAGATGTAAAAGGTACTGTTTATTGGCAATTAAGGAAAAACACTGGTGAGATTTTACAAGAATCAAGTTTTGAAACCGATGTTGAAAAATTGTCTGCAAAATGGTTTGATAGCATTGATTTTAATTGCACGGACTACAAGCAAAATTACTTCTCATATCAATTTGTTGTTGATAAAAAAGTGATTAGCGAAGATTGTGTTTTATTCACTGCTCCAAAGCATTTTGAATTCAAAAAACCAACTTTAAGCGCAAAAATTATTGGTGATGAAATTGAAATTTCATCTGATGTTTTTGCTTATGGTGTAAGAGTGTTAGCAGAAAGCGATTGTGTTTTTTCTGATAACTATTTTAATCTTAACGGTGGTGAAACTAAAAGAATTAAAATTCTTTCAGGCAACCCTAAAACAATAACTTTAAAATCAGTTTATGATATAAGATAACAAAAAAGCAGAGCAAAGCTCTGCTTTTTGTTTTTAATAATAAATTTCAAATGTATTCGCTTCGGCAGTTTCAGGAATGAAGTTTTCACTTATCTTTTCACCGTTTGCATATACACCTTTTTTATCTTCTGATTTTTTGAAGTTTAAGAAATATTCTTTGCCTTTATATAATCTCTTAACAGAATATCCTTCCCATTCACTAGGTACGCATGGCTCAACCAAAAGCCCATCAAACTGCGCTTTAACACCTAAAATTTCATCAAATCCACCATGGATAAGCCAAGCAGGTGTTGCAGTAAACCAAGAGAATAAGTTCATACCAAATCTCTCATTGTTAGGACCATAATGCACATTACCTGTACAGAATGGCTCACTTGTTCTTCGAGAATCAGGGTTATCAATATGGTTTGGAATAAGACGCATAAACAAATCAAATGCTTCTTCTGTTTTCTTTAACTTTGTTTTTGCAAAAACTTCAAATGAAGCCGCATGTAAATAAACTGCTGAATTTGCAAATGTACCAGGCACTTGAGTACCGATTCTACCACAAGTTAAATCGTTAACATAAGGTGGATAATTAAGAAGCGAACCATAAGGAGTTTGAAGATAAGTGTTAATTGAATAACGGATTTTTTCAATGCGTTTTTCATCATCTTCAATACCTGTGAAAATTGCCCAAGTATTAGGATTAAGATAAATTTTTGCTTCCCCACATCTTGATGAACCAACAGGAAGACCATCTGACTTAAAGCCATAAACATACCATTTGCCATCCCATGCAACATCACGAACAATTCGCTTATACTCTGCACTTCTCTCTCGCAAAATTTGAGCTTTTTCTTCTTTGCCCCAAGCTTCATAAATATCAGCCATATGGTTTTGCGCCCAGAACGCTTGCATTGTAGCCCAAGCAGATGTTGCTGTTCCATTTTGATTGATACCAGTTAAACCATCAAGCCAGTCACCATCATACATAAGCACAAGACCATTTGCTCCACGATGTGTATAAGGATATTCAAGCATTTTCCACAAATGTTCTTCAACTGTTTCCTTTTTATCGCTATCTATATAACCTACTTGTTTTTCAAGCACTGAAAAATCGCCGGTTTCTTTAATATATTGAGAAACTGCGCAATGTGCCCAAAGCGGACAATCAACAAAATGGTCTTGCAATGCTATGCCACCATTAGAATCATAACCTCTAACGCCATGACCATCAAAATAAATCCAATCAAGCGCTTCGATAACACGCTCAATTGCAGTTTCAGGTCTGATAAGCATTGCGCCCCAAGAATCTTGCAAAACATCACGATAGTTACCATTATATTCTGCTCTGTTATAGCGATAGGTCATTGCAACCTGATATTTAAGCCATGTGTTTAAAAATCTTTCAAGATTTTTATCAGGCAATTCGCAAGTGTTATAAGAAAACTCTTTATCAAAATAATTGATTGTTTTTTCATATTCTTTCTCTGCTGTTGCAACATCAATACATTTTGAAGCAGCAGCGTTACAACCACTCTCGGTTTCATCAGCCGCTGACACAACAACACGAGAAATTTCTTCTCCTACGCCTAAATCAAAGGTTGAATAAACATTAACAAAATTATATGTATAATCTTTGTATTCTGCAGGGTCACGCTTTGCATTAACTCTTGTTTTTTCTGTTTTTACTTGTTTATATTTATTTGTGCAATCTGTGATTGCAAAAGCGCCATAAAGATCATCAAATGGTGAATTAAGATTATGCGCTTCGGCGCAAAAACCATTATCAAAATCTGTTACCAAAACATCTTTGCATGGCTGTTGAGCACCCCAACAAGAATTGTTATGGAACACCCATGTTTGAGAAGCATGGATAGTTAATTTACGAGCAGTTTTACCTGTGTTTTTAAGGTTTATAAGCCAACATTCGCAATTATCTTCTCTAGGAACAAACACGCGAACGCTATATTTAATGCCCATTTGTTCGCCGCAAAATTCATTACAACCAGGGCGAACCTTACAAGTTACATAATCGTCTGCAAAAAGGTCAACATATTCCCCTGTTTGCTCATCACGAACAACAAGAGTTCTTTTACCATCAAACTCACGAACTAAATAAAGCTCCGAATTATAATATCTTGTTACTCTAACATTAAATCTGCCAAAGGCGGTAAAACCTTCACCTTTATTTGCGCAAATTGCGCCAAATTTATCATTAAACAAAATATTCATCCATGATCTTGGTGTGTTACTATCAGTTATAGTATACTCTTTGCCATCTTCTGAAAAGAAACCAAACTTTTTAGTTAAATTATAATAATCATCAAAATCCGGATAAAGCGAACGGACATCAATTGAATAAGTTCTTTCTTTTTTCATAAATATTACTCCTTGTTATATTCTTGCTACACCGCTGTCTTTAGCAGCTTTTGCAACGGCTGCTGCTACTGTTTTACCAATTCGCTCATCAAAAGCCATTGGCAAAATATATTCTGCATTTAATTCTTCATCTGAAACTAAACTTGCAATCGCAAAAGATGCTGCCATTTTCATTTCATCATTTATATCACTTGCGCGAATATCTAAAGCACCTCTAAAAATACCAGGGAATGCTAAAACATTATTTATCTGGTTTGGATAGTCAGAACGACCTGTGCCTACAACTGCAGCGCCACCCTCTTTTGCTAAATCAGGCAAAATTTCTGGAACAGGGTTAGCCATTGGGAAAACAATAGCGCCTTTAGCCATTGTGCTTATCATTTCACTTGAAACAATGCCAGGAGCAGAAACGCCGATAAACACATCAGCGCCAACTAACGCATCAGAGAGGTTACCTGTTAAATGCTCTTTATTTGTGATTTTAGCAAGGTCTTTATGAGCATCGCTCAATTGCTCATCACCCTCGCAAATAATACCAAATCTATCAACCATAATAAGATTTTTAACGCCGAGCTTTAACAAGTGCAAACCGATAGCAGTTCCTGCGCTACCCGCGCCATTGATAACAACTTTTACATTTTCAATATCTTTTTTAACAACCTTTAAAGCGTTAAGCAAAGCCGCAGCAACAACAATCGCAGTACCATGTTGGTCATCATGGAACACAGGAATATCGCAGATTTCTTTAAGACGACGCTCAACCTCAAAACAACGAGGAGCCGCAATATCTTCAAGATTGATTCCACCAAAGCTACCTGATAAAAGATAAATTGTTTTAACAAGTTCATCAACATCTTGAGTTTTTATACAAAGTGGAAAGGCATCAACATCTGCAAACTCTTTGAAAAGCGCACATTTACCTTCCATTACAGGCATACCTGCTTCAGGGCCAATATCACCAAGACCTAAAACTGCAGAGCCATCTGTAATAACTGCAACTAAATTATGACGGCGAGTTAACTCATAAGATTTATTGATATCTTTTTGAATTTCAAGACAAGGTTCTGCAACACCAGGGGTATAAGCCAATGAAAGTTGTTCTCTATTTTTAACAGGAGTTCTTGAAACAACTTCAATTTTACCTTGCCATTCTTTGTGTTTTAAAAGTGCTTGTTCTTTAATATCCATTTTAATACTCCTTTATATTACATATCATAAGAACTCTGAGTAAGAGTAAGCTTTTGCGCTTCTTCGCCAAGATATTCTTTAACATCCATATCAAGATAGTTACACAAATCAACCATTTCTGCAACTGTTCCGATATTAACATCAATACCGTTTTCCATTCTATCTTTGTAAGCAAAAACTTCTTTTTCACCATGAGTGTAAATGCGCTCTTGACCTTCGGCTTTTGGAGCTTCACGAAGTTCTTTTAAGAATGTTGAAAAATGCTCTTTGATAGCACTTGCATCACCAAAAATTGCAGGGTCGATTGCGATAAAGCCATGGCAAGTACCGCCCTTGCCACCAATATGAGTATGATTTGAAGTAAGGCCCATTGATAAAATTGAGCAGAAAATCTCGCAGAACATACCATAACCATAACCTTTATGGCTACCACTTTGCTCTGTTTCACCACCGAGAGGCATAATGCCACCGCCTGCTTTTGCAACGATATTTTTAAGAACATCAGAAGCGTCTGATGTGCCCTTACCGTTTTTATCAAGCGCCCACATATCAGGAAGTGGTTTATTAAGTTTATTATAAATTTCAAGTTTACCACGAGTTACAACTGTAGTAGAAGCATCAAAGAAAAAGTCATATGGTTCTGCCGGCATTGCAATTGCAATAGGGTTGCTACCAAGCATTGCTTTTTTAGCGAAAGTTGGAACCATAATTGCTTCAGAGTTAGTCATAGACATACCAATAAGGCCTTCTTTACAAGCCATTTTTGCATAATAACCTGCAATGCCATAATGGTTTGAATTTCTAACAGAAACTATAGCCATACCTGTTTTCTTTGCTTTTTCAATTGCAATGCTCATTGCTTTATGGCCAAGAAGTTGACCCATACCGTCATTACCTTCGATAACTGCTGAAACAGGAGTTTCAAAAACAACTTCTGGCTTTGCATCAATCTTGATAAGACCTTTTTCAATACCCTTGTGATATCTTACTAATCTTTGCATACCATGAGACTCAATGCCATAAAGGTCGCTTGTTAGCAAAACATCTACAATGATTTCGCATTCTTCAGCATTAAATCCAAATTTTAAAAATGCATCTGTGCAGAATTTTTTCAAAGATTCATAAGAATAATTGATACTATTTTTCATAAAACTATACCCCTTTAATTTTAATATATTAATTATATATTACTCAACATAAATATTCAACAAAAACATTACTGTTTTTACAAACAATATTTTTATTTTTTCATACCAACATAACCTGTTTCTTCGATTATATACTGTCCTTCGCTTGAAAGCATCCAATCAACTAACTTTTGAACGTTTTCGTTTTTGTTTTCTTCATAAGTAACAGCATAAACAGGAGCAATAATAGGATAATTGCCATTTCTTATATTTTCTTTATTTGGACTTATGCCTTCGATAGAAATGAGTTTAATATCAGGATTTTTAATCATTCCTTCAACATAATATCTAAATGAAAAACCTATAGAATTAGACTTGCTCTTATAATTTGCAACTTCTTCGATAATTCCACCCATACCATCTACTAAATTTTCAGTTGGTGGGTCCATTATTGGCGTATCACCCATAAATCGCATGAGCATACTCTGGCTACCACTACCCTCGCTTCGTTGAAACGCAACTATTTTTTCATTTTTGCCACCAACTTCTTTCCAGTTTGTAATTTTGCCTGAATAAATACCTTTAATTTGCTCCACTGTTAAACTTTTAATTGGATTATCTTTATGAACAAAGAAAACAAATGCTTCGTAACCAATTTGAGTGTATTTGAACGTTGTGTTATGTTTTTTTGCCTTTTTAACTTGGCGTTCTGATGGTTGAGCCCCAATGAATACATCAATTTTCTTTTTAGCAAGTTTTCTATATCCACCACGAGTGTTGTTAAATTCAAAAACACCATCATAAAGTTCAGTTGTTTCAGGGTAAACTGCATTTACAAACGCTGAATAAACAGGAAACGCCGCAGTTGCGCCATCAATAACTGGCAATTCATCTTTTGAAAGTTTGCTAAAATCAAGTGTTTTGCTCTTTAATTTAACTATTTTTGAATTTTCTTCAAATGGCATATATTCATATGTATCAATATCAGGAGCAACATCAATTGTAATAGATTCGTTATAAGCTTTCATTCCAAATTGAGTTCCAAGAAGAATTGCAAAGCATAACAAATATGAAATATAAGCAATTAAATATGCTTTCTTTTTCTTTAACCATAACAAAGGAATAACAAGCGGTAAAATCAAAATACCCACTATACTAGTCGCAGTCCAAACTCCAGCAAAAGCCATACCAATAAACATCATAATTGCAAAATAAGGGAAAGCTATTACAATTGCACCTGTTAAAATGCCTTTTACGCTATCTATAAACTTATTCATATTTGTTCTCCTTTTATATATGTACAAACAAGATTAAAATCTTCATCAAAAATATTTATATCGGCATCAAACCCTGTTTTAATAAATCCCTTTTTATCATCAACACCGATATATTTTGCAGGGTTTTCGGTAACGCATTTTAAAATCTCTTCTGCGCTTTTACCTGTCATTCTCATAACATTTTTTATACTATCACAAAGGCGCAAACAACTGCCTGCAAGAGAATATTTTTCGCTACTATCAACTAGCAATTTATCTTTAGTAATAACAACAGGCACGCCTGCCATTTCACCTTTACCTTCAGGCAACCCCGAAAGATTAACGTTATCACTAATAAAGATGATTTTATCGGTATCTTTAAATTTAAAAAGAATGTTCACAAACTCGCGATTAACATGGAAACCATCTGTTATAAGCTCGATATAAATACGCTCATCAAAAACGCCAAAACCACAAGCACCCAAATCAATATGGCTCATACCACTCATTCCGTTAAAAAGATGAGTTGCCCCTGTCATGCCAGCATCTACGCAAGGTTTTACTTCAGCTTCAGTTGCATTTGTGTGGCCCATTGATGCGCGAATGCCTTTGTCTTTTAAATAATTAACAAGTTCTACGCTACCATTATTTTCAGGCGCAAAGCTTAAAACTTTTAAATGATTTTTAGATGCTTTAATCATCTTTTCAACAAAGTTTAAATCAATTGTTTCTTTAATGTTTTCAGGATTTTGCGCGCCACATTTTGCTTTTGAGAAGAAAATGCCTTCGCTATAAATTCCAAGCGCTTCTGCACCGATTTTGTTATCATTTTCAATATAATTAGCGATGTTTTCAAGTGCTAATAGCGTGTCTTCATAACTCAAAGTAAGAGTTGTAGGCAAAAATGATGTTACACCACATTTTGCGATTTTCTTTGCAACGGTGCCACAATCTTTAGAAATATCAAAACCACCTCTGCCATGAATATGAATATCAATAAACCCAGGGGTTACAAATTTACCATCTAAATCAATTTCTGTTTCACCAACAAGATTTTGCCCTATTTCAATTATTTTTTGGTCGAATAAAATATCGCATTTTTTAAAACTGCCATCTAAATAAACATTACCATTTTTAAATACAGTCAAAACGCCCACCTACCTTTAATTATGAGTATAGCATATTTTTTGGAGTTTGTAAATTAAAAATAAAACTATCAATCGCCTTTTTGTCATTCTGAGCGAAACGAAGTGAAGCCGAAGAATCTTAATAAAAAAACGGGAGCGCAATGCGCTCCCTACAAGTGTATATTACAAATTCTATTTAACTATTGAATAACCACAATTATGACAGTTGTCATCTTTTTGAAGATTTAATGCTCCACACACAATACAAATGTTTTTATCATCGTGTTTCAAATTAAGTTTACGATTAAAATCAAACCCTTTTATATGCTCAACTTCATCACCAATATTGTAATAGCCGTCTAAAGCACATTTTATATGTGTATCATAGTAAAATTGTCGTGTAACTTGATAAACACCAGAGTCTTCTAAATAATCATTGTGTACAGAAAATTCTTCTTCCTTACATTTTTCAGTCAAAACCTTTACATGCAAAACATCTCTAGTGTATATTGTTGACAAACGGCTTATTTTGTAAGTTGATTTTAATGTTTCTTGTTCGCAATTAACATCAACAACCTTGCCTATGTAAGGTTTATCAAAAAAGCAATAGTAAGGTTTGAAAATAAATATAGGCAACAAAATTATAACGGCTAAAATTATATAAAAAACAGGGTGGTGTATAATCAAATCATTTATGTATAAAGAAATCGCTAAACCAATTAGAATGGCACATGAAATCCCAGTAAAAACAAAAGGAATTAAAATGCTTTTTCTTTGATATTTAACTAAATCCGGATATTGACTTATTTTGTTTTTCATTTATATCATCTCCTTTTGAAATAGTATAGCATATTTTTAAAAAGTTTCAATAAATTTTAATTATTGTTTTTTCATTTGTTTAAGAAATAGCAACACCGCTAAAACCAACAAAACAACTGTATATGCAATTACCCACCAAATATGAGGGAAAATATTTGAAAAATCACCTTTGATAACTGCTCTTTGCATTTCTACAGCGTGAACAAAAGGCAATGAATATGCAATCTTTTTAAACATTCCACCTATAAGTTCAAGGTCAAACCAAATACCTGATAACCACGCCGAAAGATTAGTTAACAACGCGCCACAAATACCTCCTACTTGCTTATCATTAAAAACACTTCCACAAAGAACTCCTATGCTAATATACAATAAACAAACTGGAATAATCAAAACAAGGGCATATAAAATGTTAATTGTAATTTCAAGCCCAAGAACAATTGCGATAATATAGCAAATAACACTCTGCGCAATTGCAATAGGAATTATCGGCAATGTGTAACCTAATATAAAATCCATTGCAGTAAGAGGTGTAGTATATAAACGCTGAAGCAACGAGCTTCCCCTATCTTTAGCGATGATTGTAGCAGAAAAGAGCGTCATAAATGAAAGACCAAACACTGTTATACCAGGGGTTAAATGTTGAATTTCAAAAAGTTTTACAGGTATATTCGCTTGTATTGCGCTAAGCAATAAAATAAGAACAATCGGAAATCCAAGACCAAAGAAAATATTTATTGGATCACGCAAAATTTCTTTTGTATTCCTATTTGCAAATGTTAACATTCTCATTTTACATCCCCCTTTGCAATACGAATAAACGCTTGTTCAAAGTTATCTGTTTTTGCTAACTCTTTAATTTTTTCTGCAGTTTCACAAACTAAAAGTTTACCATTTTTCATAATGCCAATGCGGTCAGAAAGCGCCTCGGCTTCTTCCATATAATGAGTAGTAAGTATTATTGTAACTTTTCCTTTAAGAGCGCGAATAATATCCCACAAATCACTACGCGCAATTACATCAAGTCCAAGCGTTGGCTCATCAAGAAACAATATTTCCGGTTCGCTTATTAGCGCCATAGCAATACTTAATCTGCGTTGCCAACCTCCTGATAATTTTCCTGCTTTTTTCTTAATAACTTCTTGAAGCCCTAATAATTCGGTTAATTGTTCGATTTTTGAGTTTCGTTTTTCTTTATCAAACCCATAAACTCCACACATAAGTTCTAAATTTTCTTTAACTGAAAGACCTGGCGCAATTGCGGTTTCTTGTGGAGAAACAGCAATATAAGACTTTACTTTAGACGCTTCTTTACAAATGCTTTTTCCATTTAAAAAAGCATCACCACTTGTTGGCTTTGTAAGACAAGACAACATTTTTATAGTTGTTGTTTTACCTGCGCCGTTTATGCCTAAGAGAGAAAACAACTCACCCTTGCAAACACAAAGGTTAAGATTATCAACGGCATATAAATCTTTATATTTCTTGGTTAAACCTTCTGTTTTTATAGCATACATATTTTATTGCTCCATTTCATATTGTTTACGCATTCCTTGATATGCATTTGTAAGCATACGGCTAACTACCTCTAAATCAGGATTTTCAAAACCTGTTGCAATCATAGAGGCGATTCCATGAACATAAGCCCACATTCCAAAATGAAATTGTTTTGCATTCTCTTCATCAAGCCCTGTGTATTTTTGAACAAAAGATTGCATTTTATCATCGAGTTTGCTTGGTTGTGAAATATTCTCATTTGTTCTATCGCGCATATATAGAATCTTAAAAAGTTCTTTTTCTTCTTTAGCAAAACGAATATAAGCCATACCACTTGCTTTGTAATCAGGAAATTTACCACTATTGATTTCTCTTTGAATGTATTCACCGCAAATTTCTTCTGCTTTTTTTACAATTTCAAGACGCAATTCATCCATATTAACAAAATTAGAAAATATAGGTTGTGTAGAACAGTTTAAAGCAGAGGCAATCTGTCTTGCATTAATTGCTTGAGCACCGCTTTTTCTTACAATGTCAATAGCAGTATTTATAATATCTTGTTTTGTTATTTTAACATTCGGTGGCATACCACACCTCCATAATATAGCGTTTGTTATATATCACTTGTTATTTTATCATCGCTAACAACAAATGTCAATAGATAGATAAAGAATCATCTATCAACTTCAAACGAAGTATTTGCTATCGCAAATATGAAGTGGCAATATGCCATGATGTAAACTCGCATTCGCTCATTTATGAAGCGAAGCGCACTTCTTGACTACAGTCGCCTTCATGTCCGCAGGACACTTCATAGCAAAATGCTACTTAATGCACCGAGAGGTGCACTTCATTGCGCCAAGCAAAAAAAGCATCGCTTTTGCGATGCTTTTTTGCTGGCGCAGAAGAAGGGATTTCTTGACTTCGTCAAGCCCCTTGTGGTTCCCAAATTTGTTTCGCTCGTGTTCACTTCGCACAAATTTGACCACTGCGCTTCGTTTTGCTCCCTTCTTCCGCCACTGGCGGCGGTCGCAACCTCACCCATGCGCCTCGGCGCAAGAGTTCAAATCTTTTACACAAACCAAAAAGAGATACCCTTTTGGGTATCTCTTTTTGCTGGCGCAGAAGAAGGGATTTGAACCCTTGCGCCGGTCACCCGACCTACTCCCTTAGCAGGGGAGCCCCTTCACCACTTGGGTACTTCTGCAAATATTCTTTTTAAAAACAAAACCTGACAAATATTCATTTGTCAGGTTTGTTTTATGGCGGAGAGGATGGGATTCGAACCCATGTGCCTTTTGGGCAAACGGTTTTCAAGACCGCCTCGTTATGACCACTTCGATACCTCTCCGTGTTTTCGTGCCTAAACATATTATCACAATTAGAAAGGTTTGTCAACTATTTTTTTGCATTTTTTTAAAAAATTTATTTATTCAATAATTTATCGGCTTTCATTACAGCACAAATAGTTTTTGCATCTTTAATTTCACCACTTAAACACATATCTACAAGCTTCTGAAACTTTATCTTTTCAACATTCAAAAATTCATCTTCATCTAAATCTTGATTTTCAAAACTCAATCCTGTTGCTAAATAAAGATAAATAATTTCTCCGCAATATCCTGGGCTTGGATACATCTCACCCAAAAATGTTATATTCTCTGCTACTGCGCCGATTTCTTCTTTTAACTCTCTTATTCCACCATCTAACGGATTTTCATC
>JAZRPX010000033.1:0-9881 GCA_045649445.1 Acutalibacteraceae bacterium
CCATTGAGTGAACAATACCAAGACCAACGTTAGAAAATCCCATACCTGCGATGTATTGACCGAGCGCCATACCTTCTCTGCCTTCTTCTTCACCAGCAACTGCGCCACGAAGTGATTTAGCAATGATTTCAATAGCTTTAATGTGGAACATATCGCTCATTTCCCAAGCGCCTGCAGTAATATAACCTTCGATTGCGTGAGTAAGAGCATCCATACCAGTAGCAGCAGTAAGGCCTTTTGGCATTGTTGCCATCATATCAGGGTCAACAACTGCAACAACAGGAATGTCGTGAACGTCAACACAAACCATTTTTCTGTTTTTCTCGGCATCGGTAATAACATAGTTGATTGTTACTTCTGCTGCAGTACCTGCAGTTGTAGGAACTGCGATGATTGGTGTGCATTTATTTTTAGTAGGAGCAACGCCTTCAAGTGAACGAACGTCTGCAAATTCAGGGTTTTCAATGATGATACCAATTGCTTTAGCAGTATCCATAGATGAACCGCCACCGATAGCAACGATACAATCAGCCCCACTGTTTTTGAACGCTTCAACCCCTGCTTGAACATTTTCAATAGTTGGGTTTGGCTTGATATCGCTAAAGATTTCATAAGAAATATCAGCTGCATCAAGAACATCAGTTACTTTTTTAGTAACGTTAAATTTGATAAGGTCAGGGTCAGAGCAAACAAACGCCTTTTTAAAAGAACGAGCTTTGATTTCTGTTGCGATTTCAGAAATACAACCCTTGCCGTGATAACTAGTTTCGTTAAGAACAAATCTTGCCATAATAGAATTCTCCTTTAATATAAAATTTGTAAAGCCAAGATTGTTATTTTTTTAACAATCCGTTTGTATTTATTATAACAGTTATTAAAGCAAAAATCAATAGTAAAAAAGCAATTTTACAAGTCAAAAAGTTACAAAATTGAAACTTTTTGCTTGACATTTTTCGGAGTTTGTGTTAAAATCGATTCAAATGGTTACAAAATTGAAACTTTTTCAAAGAAAAGGATAGATATAAAATGTTTAAAAAATTCTGCGCTATAATGGTGGCAATTGTTGTGTTTTCAACCGTTGCAAGTTTCCCTGTTAGCGCGCAAGAGCAACTTGTTGGTGAAACCGATGTAGTTTTAGAAAATCCGGTTGCTACAAAAAAATTGCAAAACCCTAAAATTAGAAATATAAGCGTTATTGGTATTGATACTGCTAAAATCACCTGGAAAAAGGTTGAAGAAGCAGATGGCTATAATGTTTATAGAAAAGCTTCAAACACAAAAAGCTTTAAAAAAATCGCAACAGTAGAAGAAAAAACTTCTATTAAAGATAAAGGTTTGATGTGTGGCTTTAAATATGATTATAAAGTTAGCGCTTTTTCAAATGAAGAAAACAATATGGTTTTAAGCGAGAGCGAGAAAAACACTAAAACTTTTTCAATTCCTGTAAGCGCTTGTAAAACATTTGAGATTAAAAGAAAAGATTTTTGTTTTCCGTTAAAAGGTAAAAAGGTAAGTGTTACCTCGCCTTATGGTTGGCGTAGCAGTGGTTTCCATGATGGCATCGATTTTGACCTTACAACAGGCGAGGATGTTTTGGCTTGGAAAAGCGGTTATGTTCACGAAATCAAAAGGGCTTATGAGAGCAGTTGGGGTAATTTCGTTATGATTTACCACGGCAAAATCAATGGTAAAAAGATTTATAGCGGTTATGCTCATCTTGATAGTATTGATGTAAAGGTTGGCCAAAAAGTATTAATGGGTCAAAAAATCGGCGAGGGTGGTAACACAGGCCGTTCTTATGGCTCGCATTTGCATTTTGAAATCTATAAAGGTGGCACAACTCCTTCAAAAAATCGTGTTAATCCTGCAAGTTATGTTGGCGTAGAAAACAAAAAGGGTTGGCAGAAAATAGGTTAATAAAAGTCTGGCTTTTTTCGCCAGACTTTTTATGTTTTTGTAAATAAAATCAAAACAAATAATATATCTCTTGAAAAATATTAAAAAGTATAGTAAAATAATTTTAATTAGTATGATATTTTGGAGAAGTTTATGATAGAATATTGGGATATACTCGATAAAGACGGCAACAAAACGGGCAAAACAATGGTTCGTGGCAAACGCAGTCTTTCAAAAGGCGAGTATCATTTAGTTGTTCATATATGGGTTATAAACGATAAAGGTGAGTTTTTAATTCAGCGCAGAGCAGATACAAAACCTCTTATGCCAGGCGAATGGGCGGCAACAGGTGGTTCGGCGCTTGCAGGCGAGGGCTCTCGCCATGCGGCAATTAGAGAATTATATGAAGAATTGGGCGTTCGCGCAGCAAGAAGAAAAATGGTGCTTGTTAAACGTCAGCTTCGCAAATATTCAATTAATGATATTTATGCGGTAAGATGTAATATTCCTGCTAAAAGATGCGTTTTGCAGGAAGAAGAGGTTGCAGAGGTTAAATGGGTTTCTAAAGAGCAGCTTCAAAAGATGGTTGAAAATGGTGAATATCATAATTACGGAAAAAGTTATTTTGATATTATTTATTCAATTGATGAATTTTTAAAAAGAGAGAAAAATTATTATTTCAGAAAGAGAAGTAAAAATGAAAATAGATGAAAATATGCTTTGCCCTGTATGCAATGCAAAGCTTTTTACAGATGAGGTTGCTTTTTGTCCTGAATGTGGCGCTCCTCATCATAAACAATGTTATTTGAGTTTAGGCCATTGCGCTTATGAAGAGTTTCATGGCACAGAAAATCAATGGCAACCACCAAAAATAGAGCCACCACAAGAAAGTGAGCCAAAAAAAGAAGAAACAGAAGAAAACAAAACTGAAATTCCACCACAGTTTCAAGGTAGAGTTAATCAAAATAGTGAAAACGCTGAAAATCCGTTTTTTAAAGCAAACGGAATTGATAAAGATGAAAACATTGATGGC
Source organism: Acutalibacteraceae bacterium (assembly GCA_045649445.1). Classification (GTDB taxonomy): domain Bacteria; phylum Bacillota; class Clostridia; order Oscillospirales; family Acutalibacteraceae; genus RUG11462. Next base: position 2,930 of record JAZRPX010000033.1, read on the forward strand.
GAATCTGCTGAAAATATAGCAAAATTTGTTGGTTATAACGCGCTTCGTTATATAAATGTTTTCAGAAAATTTGCAACAAGAAAAACTAAAGTAAATTGGAATTGGGTTGCTTTTTTCTTGCCTGAATTATGGCTTATCTCAAGAAAATGCTATCCACAAGCAATTCTTACTGCTTTTTATAGTATTTTGCATAGCGTGATTTATACTCTTGGTATGGAAAGCCCTGAAATAGTTACTTTTATGCAAACGCTTGAGGTTACTCCGGGTGTTATGAATGTTGCCAATATTTTATTTGTAACATCTTTAATTAATATTGTAATTAGCTTTATATTTGGTATGTTTGGCGATTACATTTATAAGAAAAAAGTTTATTCTAGTCTTTCGCAAATGAAATCGGAAGGCGCAGTAACAGAGATTGATTTTATGCAAAGAGGCGGCGTTAATTTAATGCTTCCTATGATTTTGTATTTTGGAATGAATGTTTTAACATATCTTATAACAATGTTTTTGGCTTAATTTAAAAAAGGAGATTTTGTTATGAAAAAAATAAGAAAAGCGGTTATTCCTGCGGCAGGTCTTGGCACTCGTATTCTTCCTGCTTCAAAAGCAACTCCAAAAGAAATGTTGCCGATTGTTGATAAGCCAGCAATTCAGTATATTGTTGAAGAAGCAGTAGCGGCTGGAATTGAAGAAATTTTGATTATTACAAATCGTGGTAAAGGTGTAATTGAAGACCATTTTGACCATTCAATAGAACTTGAATATGCGCTTAAAAATTCTAAAAAATATCAACAATTAGAACAGGTTGAGCGTCTTGCAAACCTTGCTAATATAACATTTATTCGTCAAGGTGTAACAGGGGGCTTGGGCCATGCAATTTTAAAGGCAAAAGCATGGGTTGATGATGAGCCGTTTGCTGTTCTTTATGGTGATGATGTTATCATCGGCGAAACTCCTGCAATCGGTGAATTAGCACAAGTTTATGAAGAATATGGCTTGGGCGTTGCAGGTGTAAAGCAAGTTTCAAAAGAGCAAATAACAAAATATTGTTCGCTTGATGTTGAAATGGTTTCTGATACTGTTATGAAAGTAACTGATATGATAGAAAAACCATCGCCATATCAAATAATGTCGCTTTATTCAATTTTAGGCAGAGTTATTTTGCCACCTAAAATTTTTGAAATTCTTGAAAATATTCCAAAAGGCGCAGGTAATGAGCTTCAACTTACTGATGCTATGCGTGTTCTTGCAAGAAATGATGGTATGATGGGTATTGAATTTTCAGGAACTCGTTATGATATGGGCAACAAGCTCTCATTTATGCAAGCAAATGTTGAAATGTCACTTAAAAATGCCGATTTTGGCGAAGATTTCAAAAAATATATTAAAGAATTAGCAAAAACACTTGACTAATTTTAAAAAATGTTGTAAAATGTTTGGTGCTTATGCGAAAGTATAAGTAAATATAAAGAAAATTTATTCCTTGTTTGGGTGGAAGACTCAAACCGAATGACCGAAAGGAGGTACAATATCAATGGCTAATGTTTATGAAACAGTATTGGTTTTCTCAGTTAAAGCTGGTGAAGAAGCAGTACAAGCAAGTGTTGAGAAGTTTAAATCTCTCATCGAAAAGAATGGCACTATTGATAATGTAGATGAATGGGGCAAGAGAAAACTCGCTTATCCTATCAACTACGAAACAGAGGGTTACTATGTTGTAATCACTCATACAGCAGAGCCAACATTCATTTCAGAGCTTAACAGAAAGCTTAACATCGCTGACGATGTGTTAAGAAATTTAACAGTTGCTAAGGAAGCATAATTTTACGAAAGAAAAGGTAATTAAAAATGCTTAATGTAGTAGTAATTATGGGCAGACTTACTGCTCAACCTGAACTTCGCACAACTGGAACAGGTATTTCTGTTTCATCATTCTCAGTTGCAGTTGACCGTTCTTATCAATCAGGCGGGGAAAGACAAACTGATTTTATCAATTGTGTTGCTTGGCGTGGAAATGCTGATTTTATCACAAAGTATTTCACAAAAGGTCAAATGATTGCTATTCGTGGCACATTGCAACAAAGAAGTTATACTGATAAAGATGGCAATAAACGTACAACTTATGACGTTGTTGTTGATCAAGCTCAGTTCTGCGGTTCAAAACAAGAATCAGGCGGCGCAGCCCCTGCAGTAAAGGAAGTTTCACCAGCTTCATTCTCAAATGTTGATACAGGCGATTTTGAAGAAATTTCAATGGGTGATGATGACCTTCCTTTCTAATCATCTCGAAATTTTAGTTTCAGATATATAAATCTAACAAGGAGGACACTTTACAATGGAAGAAAACAAGAGACCAGAGCGTCCAGCAAGACCTATTAGAAAAGGTCGTAAAAAGGTTTGCGCTTTTTGTGTTGATAGACAAACAGGTGGTTTTATCGACTATAAAAATGTTTCAAAGCTTTCTAAATACACTTCTGAAAGAGCAAAAATTCTCCCAAGAAGAGTTACAGGTACATGCACTTTCCATCAAAGAGCATTAACTATTGCAATTAAGAGAGCAAGACAATTAGCACTTATGCCTTATGTTGCTGACTAATTAAAACAATTTAAAAGAGCAACCGATTTTTCGGTTGCTCTTTTTTGTTTTTAAATTATTGTTGTTTTGCCCAAGAATCTTTAAGCGCTACAACTCTGTTGATAATGATATCATCTTTTGTTGAATCTTTATCAATGCAGAAGTAACCTTGGCGCATAAACTGGAATGTTTTGCCCACTTGTGCGTCAGCAACATCGTTTGAAATTTTACATCCTTTTAATTCAACAAGTGAATTAGGATTCAAATATTCGGTAAAGTCTTTAACACCTTTTTCGTTTGAAGGGTTTTCAACTGTGAAAAGTCTATCATAAAGACGAACAGTTGCATCTTTACAATCGTTTGCAGATACAAAGTGAATAGTACCTTTAACCTTTCTGCCATCAGGGCTTTCGCCACCGTAAGAAGCAGGGTCATAAGTAACGTGAACTGCAGTTACCTCGCCATTTTCATCTTTTTCACAAGAAACATATTTAATGAAGTAAGCACCTTTAAGACGTACTTCTTTTTCAGGACAAAGACGGAAATATTTTCTGTTAGGAGGACATTCCATAAAGTCATCTTGTTCAATATAAATTTCTTTTGAGAAAGTAACCTTTTTAGTGCCGAGTTCAGGCATTTCTGGGTTGATTGGAACTTCGATTTCTTCTGTTTTGCCTTCTGGATAGTTATCAATAATAACTTTAAGTGGTTTAAGAACAACCATAGCGCGTTCTGCGTTTTTATTAAGATTATCTCTAACGCAACTTTCCAAAAGTGAATAATCAATAACAGAATTTGCTTTTGAAACACCGATTTTTGAAACGAAATCTTTGATTGCTTCAGCAGGATAACCTCTTCTTCTAATACCTGCAAGGGTAGCCATTCTAGGGTCATCCCAACCTGAAACCAAGCCCTCGTTAACGAGTTTTAAGCAACGACGTTTTGAAGTAATTGTATAATTCAAGTTCATTCTTGCAAACTCAATTTGTCTTGGTGCTTCAGGCCAGTTAAGTTCTTTAAGTGGCCAGTCATAAAGTGGTCTGTGGTCTTCAAATTCAAGTGTGCAAAGTGAGAAAGTAACCTTTTCTTCTGCGTCTGATAATGGGTGAGCAAAGTCATACATTGGGTAAACACACCATTTATCACCTGTTCTGTGATGATGAGCGTGTAAAACACGGTAAATAATAGGGTCACGCATATTAAGGTTAGGTGAAGCCATATCAATTTTAGCGCGAAGCACTTTCTCGCCATCTTTAAATTCGCCCGCAGTCATTCTTGCAAATAAATCAAGGTTTTCTTCGATAGAACGATTACGATAAGGGCTTTCTTTACCTGGAGTTTCAAAAGTACCTCTATATTCTCTAATTTCATCTGCAGTTAAATCGCAAACGTATGCCTTGCCTTGTTTGATAAGTTCAACAGCGCATTCGTGAATTTTATCAAAATAGTCAGAAGCGTAGTAAATATTATCAATTTTAAAACCAAGCCATTTAATATCTTCAATAATAGCGTCAACATATTCAACGTCTTCTTTAGTAGGGTTAGTATCATCAAGACGAAGATTACAAATGCCACCGTATTTTTCAGCAGTACCAAAGTCTATGCAAATAGCTTTAGCGTGGCCAATGTGAAGATAACCATTTGGTTCAGGTGGAAAACGAGTTTGCACACGTGAATAAACGCCATCTTCCAAGTCTTTATTAATAAATTCTTCAATAAAATTGGTTGGGGTTACATCAACTTTCATTTAAAATTCCTCTCATATTTATAAAATTTCAATTGCCTTTTTAATTCTGTCAGTAGCACGCTCGCCTAAAAGTTGCATAATTGTGCATAAATCAGGTGTGTTTTGTCTGCCTGTAACTGCAACACGAATAACCGTTGAAACATCGGCAACGCTACCTTTGAAAGCATCAGGGTCTTGCTTGTATGCTTTCATATCGGTTGTAAATCCGAGTGGCTCACAAATTGATTTAACTTTGTTAAACCATTCGGAGTTGTCATCAGCAACATCATAAACATCTAAATAAGCAGTTAAAATTGCCTTGATGTCTTCGCGTGAAACTTTTTCAGGATAGTCAGTTGTAGGAGTGAAAAGTTCATCATAAAAATATGAACAATATTCTTTAGTACTAGACCAAACTGCAAAGTCTTTTCGTGGTTTCTTACCACCTCTGCCGATTTCAAAAATTTTAATTGCGTAATCCTTGTCAGCAACAAGAAGATTGTAATATTCTTCATCAAATTCTTTTGCCCATTCGATTATATAATCAACTACTTTTTCGGCAGAGAATTTTGAGATAACATTTTTTGAAACATCGCAAAGTTTTAAGTAATCAAAAAGAGACCCAGCAGGATTCATCTTTTTATATGAGAATTTAAACTCTTGTGGCGGTAAATCAGGGTTTGCTTTTCGCCAATCTTCAAAGTTTGAGTTTAAAACAGTCATTAAGTATTCATAAACACTTTCAGTTGGGAAACCTTCTGCCTTGTAATAAGAAAGTCCAAGTTCAGGGTCTTTTCTCTTTGAAAGTTTGCGTTTTGATTCGCCGTCCATCTTCATAAGTGGTCCAATATGCAAATATTTTGGCACTCTAAAGTCAAGCGCACGGAATAATTGAATATGGAATGGCAATGTAGAAAGCCAAGAGTCATCACGCACAATATGAGTTGTTCTCATAAAATGGTCATCAATTGCGTGAGCAAAATGATATGTTGGAACACCATCAGATTTGAGCAAAACGTGGTCTATATCATTTTCAGTAATTTCAAGATTGCCTTTGATTAAATCGGTAAATTTAATCTTGTTTTCAATAGAACCTGTCGAGCGAAAACGAAGAACCCAAGGTTTGTTTTCAGCGAGTGCTTGTTCAATATCTTCAATCGGTCTATCACGCCAAACAGCCCATTTACCAAAGTAACCGAAGTTTGCTTTTTCTGCTTCTTGACGAGTGTGAATTTCGGCTAATTCTTCTTCTGTGCAAAAACAAGGATAAGCCATTCCTTTTTCAATAAGCTCTTTTGCAAAAGTATGATAAATATCAACACGCTGACTTTGTTTATAAGGTCCATAAATACCTTTTTCGCCACCGTCGCAAACACCTTCGTCAAAAACGATGCCATAATGACCAACGCCATCAATAAGCGCTTCAATAGAGCCTTCTACCTCGCGTTTTTTGTCAGTATCTTCCACGCGCAAGAATAAAATGCCGTTTGATTGATGGCAAAGGCGTTCAGAAGTGAGTCCTTGCACCAAATTCCCAAGATGCACAAAACCAGTAGGGCTTGGCGCCATACGAGATACAATTGCGCCTTCTGGCAACTGCCTTGGTGGGTATTTTTCTTCTAATTGCTCTCTTGTGTATTTAACATTAGGCAATAATAGTTCTGCCAATTTTTTAAAATCCAAAAACACTTCCCCTTTTACATAATTAATCTATTATATTATTACAAATTTTTGCTCAAAAAACAATAGTTTTTTTCAAAAAATTCAAGAAATTTGAAAATTTTATTTGATTATATGGTAGATATAATATATAATATATAGTGAATTAATATGTGTAGGTGAAATTATGGATATTAGAGTTGGCGATATTATAACAATGAAAAAGCCACATCCTTGTAAATCAAAAGAGTTTTTGGTAACTCGAATTGGCGCAGATTTTAAGATTAAATGTTTAGGTTGCGACCATGAGGTTATGTTACCAAGAAGTGCTTGTGAAAAGAATATTAGAAAAGTTAAACGCGACGGCGAGTTTTTGTAGCGATAAGAGGAACAAAAAATGAAAAACGAGAAAAAATATAAAAAAAGATATATTTTTAGACACACTGGTTTTGCTGTTGGCATGATTTTAGCAATTGTTTTAGGCGAATTTGGTGGTATGTTAATCTTCGGTTTGATAGGCGCAATAATCGGTAGTGTTGTTGGGCATTACCAGGATAAAGAGGAAAATTAAGAAAACCATTTTGTTTTGAAAGGAATTTTTAAATGTTTGATAAATTAATTGAAGTTGAGAAGCGTTTTGATGAAATAAATGAGCAACTTATGGACCCTGCAGTTGTTACTGACCAAAAGTTATACGCTTCACTTATGAAAGAGTTGAAAAATTTAACACCTGTTGTTGAAAAGTTTAGAGAATATAACGGTGCTAAACAAAATATTGAAGATGCTAAAATGATGATTGCCGAGGGTGGTCTTGATAAAGATTTTAAAGAGATGCTTGATGAAGAAATGGCAACATCAAAAGAAACAATGGAAACTTGCGCAGAAGAATTAAAAGTTTTGCTACTTCCTCGTGACCCTAACGATGATAAAAACGTTATCATTGAAATTCGTGGAAGTCGGAGGCCAAGCGGTCTTAGGAAGACAAGCTTTAT
>JAZRPX010000034.1:0-6615 GCA_045649445.1 Acutalibacteraceae bacterium
GTTGGTGCTGGCAAAACCTTTACAATGATTGCGGCGGGAATGGAACTCAAACGCCTTGGTAAATCACAAAAAAATATGTATGTTATTCCCAATAACATAATGCCACAATGGAGCAAAATGTTTTACAAAATGTATCCAAACGCCAACATTTTGGTGGTGGATAGAAGAAATTTTAATTCAAAGAAAAGGGCTGGTACATTAGATAAAATTATCAATGAAGATTTTGATGCAATTTTAATTACCTACAGTTGTTTTGATATGCTTTCACTTTCTAAAAAATATTACAAAGAGTTTTATGAAAAACAACTTGAAAGACTAACAAAAGCCAAAGAAAAATTCTCATCCGAAAGGGCTATCGAAGCAAAACGCTTGGCTGCAATGAGAGCGCTAGAAAAACTCCAGGAAGAAATGCCTGAAAATGTTTGCGAAGTTCCTTTTGATGATTTGGGTATTAACACTTTGTTTGTTGATGAAGCACACAATTACAAAAATGTTTCGCTTCATTCTGGCATTATGCGAGTTCGTGGAATTTCAAATAGCGGTTCTGCAAAATGTGATGCAATGATGGACAAGGTGCATTGTGTACAACGCCAAAACAACGGTGGCAGAGTTATTATGGCAACTGGTACACCAATTACCAATTCAATTACCGACTTGTTTATTATGCAAAAGTTTTTGCAAGAAGGCGAACTTGAGTTCTTGGGCATTCACAATTTTGACTCTTGGGTTGCAATGTTTGGTAAAAAAGTAACAGAATTTGAAATTGATGTTGATACTAACAGTTACCATTTAGCGACTCGTTTTGCAAAATTCTGCAACGTTCCTGAACTAACTTCAATTTTATCTTCAATAAGCGATTTTTACCATGTTGATAATTCAATGGAGCTTCCTAAATTTGAGGGTTACCAAGATTCTATCGCGCCAGGAAGTGATGATTTTAAAGATTACTTGCGAGAAATTTCTAACCGCGCAGATGATGTAAGAAACAAGCGTGTAGATAAAAGACAAGACAACCTACTTAAAATCACAACCGATGGTCGAAAAGCAGCACTTGATATGCGTCTAATTGATATAGTGTATGGTTTAGATGTTGATTCAAAGGTTTACCGTTGTGCAGAAAATATTATGAAAATTTATGAAAGCACAAGAGATAAAAAACTTATTCAAATGGTTTTTTGTGATAGTTCAACACCAAAACAAGGTTTTAATCTTTATGATGAACTCAAAAGCATTTTGGTTGCAATGGGGATGTCAAAACACGAAATTGCTTTCATTCACGAAGCCGACAGTGAAGATAAGAAAAACCTGCTTTTCCATGATTTAAGAAACGGTGACATTTCAGTTGTTATTGGCTCAACTTTTAAAATGGGCCTTGGCGTAAATGTTCAAGACAAGCTTTGCGCGCTTCACCACCTTGATGTTCCTTGGCGTCCTGCCGATATGGTCCAACGCGAAGGTAGAATTTTAAGACAAGGAAACCTTTGCGATTCTGTTAAAATTTATCGTTACATCACAAAGGGAAGTTTTGATGCTTACTCTTGGCAGTTACTTGAAAAGAAACAACGTTTTATTAGTCAAATTCTTTCTGGCAACATTTGTGAGCGCGAAGGAGATGATGTTGATGAATCAGTACTAAATTATGCAGAGGTTAAAGCGTTATCTGTTGGCAATCCATTAATTAAAAGAAAGGTTGAGATAACCAACGAAATTGATAAACTTCGAATTTTACAACGCGACTTTATTGTTGATAGACAACGAAAAGAAAAAGAGTTTTACTCTCTAGATGAAAAAATCGAACGTCAAAAAACACGCATTGAAAACATCGAAGAAGATATAAAATATTATTCAGAAAACAAAACAGATTATAAGAAAATGAAGTATGAAGACCAAAAAGAAATTAGAGATTTAATTTTTGCCGCGGTTAAAACACACATCAACCAACCTGTTGAGAAAAAAGTGCTTTCTTACCAAGGTTTTGACATTGTTGTTCCTGCGAGAATGACTCCAAAACAACCAAATGTTAAAGCAGTTGAGACAGAAAAAGGCAAAGTAAAGGTTAAAAATCCAATTCCTTGGGTTTTTGTAAAAAGAAATGATTCTTATTATATGGAAATTGAAAGTTTGCAAGGCATTACAAAACGTCTTAACAATTTATTAGAAGACTTGCCATTAGCAAAGGTTCGACAAGAAGAACTTCTTGACGCCTTAAAGGCTAAAAAAGAAACTTTGAAACAAGAACTTAAAGCTCCAAGTGAATCTTATGCTGAAGAAATAGCACAACTTGCAGACGAACTTGAAAAAATTGACAACCAGTTAGGAGTAGTAGCGTAATGAGTGAAACAAGAGTAAATATGCCGATTTTATCGGTAGAAAGAACAATCAACCAATTATCAAATGCTTATTGTGAAATAGTTAAAAAAGGCATTTCTCCAAAAGTGTTACCTTCAGTAATGCTTTGGGGACCTCCTGGCGTTGGTAAATCACAAGCCATTCGCCAAATTGCAAAAGACATAACAAAAAACACCGGTAAAGAGACTAAAATCACCGATGTTAGATTGTTGCTTTTCAACCCAATTGACCTTAGAGGAATTCCAACCTCTAACGCAGACAAAACTTTGGCAATTTGGTTGAAACCTCAAATTTTTCAAATGGACCCAAGTGATGACATTGTAAATATTTTATTTTTAGATGAGATTTCTGCCGCACCCCAATCTGTGCAGGCAGCGGCTTATCAAATCACACTCGACCGTGTTGTTGGCGAACACAAATTGCCTGACAACTGTATTATCATTGCAGCAGGCAACCGTGTAACCGATAAATCGGTTTCATTTAAAATGCCAAAAGCACTTGCAAACCGTCTTTTACACATTGAAGTTGAAGGCAGTTTTGAGTCGTGGCAAAACTGGGCAGTAAGAGCGGGGGTAAACCCTAAAGTAATTGGATATCTTTCGTTCAGAACCGACCAACTTTTTGGTTTTGACCCCAAAAGCGATGATTTGGCTTTTGCTACTCCGCGTTCTTGGGAGATGGTAAGCAATCTTCTTAATAATGTTTGTGATGATATTGAAACTATGTATCCCCTTATATCAGGACTTATTGGCAGTGGCTTGGCATTAGAATTTCGTTCTTGGTGCAAAATGCATTTTAAACTTCCAAATATTAAAGACGTTTTTAATGGAATACCGTGTGAAGTACCAAAAGAAATCGACACGCTTTACGCAGTTGTTTCTTCAATGAGCACATATGCAAAAGAGCACAAAGACGACCTAGTACAAATTGGCAACTCGTTGGCTTACGCTTCTAAATTACCTGCAGATTTTATTTCTTTACTTATTGAGAATTATGAAAACATTGATAAAAATTACAAAGATTTTTTACTACAAATTCCTGAATATTTAGAACTTGGTCGAAAACGAGGAAAGATTCGCAATGGACAAATTTGATAAAAGAACCTATGAAATTATTAAACGCCTTCAAAACGCGCGTTTATCATTACTCTCAAAGCAACCATTCTATGCGATTTTGCTTTTGCATATGAAATTTGCTTTGGATGTTTCTTGCGAAACTTCGTACACAGATGGTGTGCGCATTGCCTTTAATCCTGATTTTATAGATTCTATTTCCAATAAAGAACTAGAATTTGTTCTTATGCATGAAGTTTTACACGCAGCACTTGGTCACCCATTTAGAAAGCAATCTGATTATGACCTTGAATGTTATGATAAAGCCTGCGACATTGTTGTAAACTCGAATATTCTTTATAGTTTTAACAACGATATTTCAAAAATTACTCTTAAAAATTTTGGTGTTGCTATGCACCAAACTCCGAGCGGTGAAGAAGGTTATAAGCTTACTGTTGAAGAGATTTATCAACAGTTGCTTAAAGCTTTTGGAAAAACGCAAAAAAACCAGCCAAATTCAAATAATGGTGGAAACAATAGTGGCGCTGGTGACGGCGACGGCGGTAGCGAAGGTGATGGTAATGATGAAGGTGACGGAGATGGTGATGGAAACGGCAATGGAAACGGCAGTGGCGATGGAAACGGCAGTGGCAATGGAAACGGCAGTGGTAAAGTCAGTGGAAATGGCAAAGGAAAAAGTAAAAGTAAAGGTTCCGGTGGAGGTTATGGCGAAATAACCGAAGATGACCTTCAAAATCTTATTGATGATTTACTCAAAGGAAGAGCAGTACACGGAAAAGTTGACACAAGCACTAGTATTGTGGAAGATAACATTAAAGATTCGGGCAAAGAAGGTGTGGTTGATGATCACTCGTTTTGGAACGGCGATGATGAAAACAATGTCAATCGCGATACTTGGCTTAATCGTATGATTGATGCCACTGATATTATTTCGCAAAGTGAAGGCAGCAAAAGTCGTGGTACCATGCCACTTGCAGCCCAACGCGTTGTGGAAGAAATTAAAAATCCAGTGCTTGACTGGAGAACAATTCTTAATGATTTTGTTCAAGAAGAAATTTGTGATTATTCTTTTTCTCCGCCAGACAAAAGAATGGAAGACTCTCCATTTTTCTTGCCTGACTTTAATGAGAAAGATGAAAGTGTTAAAGACATTTTGTTTATGATTGATACTTCTGCTTCAATGAGCAACAGTCAAATTACAGAATGTTACAGTGAAATTTATGGTGCTATTGGTCAGTTTGGTGGAAAACTTCAAGGCAAACTTGGATTTTTTGATGCAGTAGTTGTTGAACCAATTCCTTTTGAAGATGAAGACGAATTTAAAATCATTCGTCCAAAAGGTGGTGGTGGCACTTCGTTTGATATTATTTTTGACTATGTTGAAAAAGAAATGGAAGATGAGCCACCTGTTAGCATTGTAATTTTGACCGATGGTTACGCTCCGTTTCCAAAAGAAGCTCAAGCAAACGGCATTCCAGTGCTTTGGATTATAAATAATAGCGACGTTAAACCACCTTGGGGAAAGGTTGCAAGAATTTTAGATAATGCACCAAATCAAGTGCATAATTAAAGATATAATAAATTTAGAAAATAAGTAAAGGAGAATCAAAAATGAACAGTCTTTTTAGAATGAGAGAGCTTATTGATTTAATTAACGATGCCAACAAAGCATATTTTGGCGAAGACAAACCAATTATGAGCGACAAAGAATATGATGCTTTGGTTGAAGAACTAGTAAACCTTGAAAAAGAAACGGGCGTTCGTTTTAAAAACTCCCCTATTGGCAAAATTGGTGGTGAAGTTAAAAAAGGTTTGCAACCGGTAACGCACACCAAGCCAATGTTATCTTGCAAAAAAACCAAAGAAATCAAAGAAGTTGTTGATTTTGCTAAAGAAAATGATGTTGTTTTGTCTTGGAAAATGGATGGTCTTACACTTGTATTGAGATATCAAAACGGTGAATTTAAACAGGCAATCACAAGAGGTCATGAAGGCATTGTTGGTGAAGATGTAACCCACTGTGTAAAAGAAATGCGTAATGTACCAATGCATATTCCTTGCAAAGATAGTTTTGAAGTGCGTGGCGAAGGTGTACTTTCTTTCGAAGATTTTAACACTCTTGCAAAACTCGGTGAAAAATCAACCCACCCAAGAAATGTTGCGTCAGGTGCAGTTAGAAGTTTTGTGCCTGATAAAGGCAAACTTTATCATATTGACTTTTTTGCTTTTGAGCTAATCAAAGAAGATGCTCCAAAAACCAAAATTGAACAACTCGCCTTTTTGAAAGATAATAGTTTTAATGTTGTTGAGCATATGCTTGTTGAGTCAGAAAGCACAGAAGAAATTGAAAATGCTATTAAAAAATGGACACCTCAAGGATATGCCTATCCGGTAGATGGCATTGTTGCGGAGTATAATGATATTGAGTATGGAAAATCTTTGGGTTCTACGGCTCATCACGAAAAAAGAATGTTGGCGCTCAAATGGAAAGATGAAGTTAAAATGACAACGTTTCGTGGTGTAACTCTTAACACAACACGAAACGGTACAGTTAGTATTGTTGGCGAATTTGATGAGGTAACAATTGACGGCACTAAAGTTCACAAAGCAAGTCTTCACAATTTAAGCAACTTTGAAAAATTCCAATTTGGCATTGGCGATATGATAAATGTATATAAAGCAAATATGATTATTCCGCAAATTTCTGAAAACTTAACTCGCAGCGGCACTTATGAGTTGCCAAAATATTGTCCAAGTTGCGGAGAAAAACTAACTGTTCAAGTATCAATCGGTGGAATAAAAGAGCTTTATTGTCCTAATAGTGAATGCATTGCAAGAAACGCAAGTAAAATTGCTCGTTTTTGTGATAAAAACGCAATGAATATTGATGGTTTGTCTTCATCAACAATTGAAAAAATGGTGGCTAATGGTTGGATTAGAACCTACAAAGATTTATACCACCTTGAAATTCATCAAGATAGCATTGTTTCAACTCCAGGTTTTGGGCCTGATAGATACAACTTGCTTATTGAAGAAATTGAAAAAAGCAGAAAATGTTTAATGCACAGATTTTTAGTGGGACTTGGCATTCGTTTACTCGGTCCTGAAGCCGCTAAAAAAATTCATCAGTATTTTTATGGCGATATTGAAAAGTTTGAAGACGCTATAAAATCCGGTTTTCGTTTTTCTCACA
>JAZRPX010000035.1:0-2716 GCA_045649445.1 Acutalibacteraceae bacterium
TATTAGCTGTAACTTCTTCAGCCATAGTTTCTTCCTTTAAAATGTCGGTCATTTTATTTAGTACCTCCTTAATTATAACAGCAGGTGTGGAAGCGCCTGCGGTTACTCCGACAAAGCGAACCGATTTAAACTCGGCAGGGTTTAACTCATCAGCAGTTTCAATAAGCACAGTTTTTGTTCTTTTAGAACAAATTTCAAACAATTTCTTCGTGTTCGAACTATGCTTACCACCAATTACAACCATAAGGTCAGCTTTTTTTGCTAACTCTTCTGCTTCGTTTTGCCTTTCGGTAGTCGCATCACATATTGTATCAAAAAAAATCGCATTTGTATAGACTTTTTTGATAATTTTTTTGAAAATTTCCCATTTTTTTGCGTTAAATGTTGTTTGCGATACAACAATAGGTGGATTTTTTGACATTTTTTGACATTTTTCTATCGCTTCTTGCAATTCTTCTTCTGTTTTAAAGCAATAAACCTCTGACGATGCAAAACCCATAATGCCGACAACTTCGGCATGGTCTTTATCACCTGCGATGAAAACGGGGGTATTATCATTTGAATTTTTTTCTACGATTTTATGAATTTTATAAACAAAAGGACAAGTTGCATCACAAACATCTAAATCCTTTTTTTCGCAATTTTCATAAGTTGCTTTATCAACACCATGAGAACGAATTACAACGGTATATCCATCAGGCACTTCATCAATTGTGTTTACAATTATTACACCTCTTTTTTCAAGAGATTCAACCATTTGTGAATTATGAATAATAGGACCTAATGTGCAAACCTTTTTACCTTCTAAAAGCAACTTTTCAACAAGCTCTATTGCTCTGTTTACACCAAAACAAAAACCTGCTTTTTCGCCGAGTTTTACTTTACAACTCATTTTGACCTGCCTCCCAAAGCGCAGTTATTTCTTGCATAATTTTAGTTGTAGCAGTTTTAAGGCCTTGTTTATCTCTGCCTTCAAAATGAATTTCTTCGTGATTTATTGGTTTGCCGACAACAAGCTTAACCTTGCAAAACGGCTTAACCTTATCTTTAACGATAATAGCCATTGGAACAACTGTAGCGCCGGTTGCGTTTGCAATAAACGCAGTTCCCGCTTTTGCTCTGCCCGGCTTACCATCTTTTGAACGAGTGCCTTCAGGGAAAATACCTAAAATGCCTCCCTCATTAACTATATTGATAGCTGTTTCAACAGAGCCAGTTGTGTTACCGCCTCTATCAACGGCGAAAGCGCCTGCTTTTTTAAAAAGCCAAGCCAACGGTTTGATTTTAAAAAGTTCTGCTTTTGCCATATAACAAATTCTTTTCTTTGTTGCAACAAGCCAAAAAACAGGGTCAACAAAAGAAATATGATTACAACAAGTTACATAACCACCGCTTTTTGGCAAATTTTCTAGGCCTTCTACTTTTACTCTAAAAAACACCTTAATTATAACACTTAAAATTGCTACAATCACGCTTATAAACTTGGTTTGTTTATGTGGATTTTTATTCATTTTAAATTCCTTTTTATTTATTGATTTCTTTATTTATAATATCTAAAACTGCTTTAATACTCATCTCACGAGTGTTTGGTGAAGTATCGAGATAGATAGCATCATCAGCGCATTTAAGCGGAGCAATTTCACGATTCATATCTCTATAATCACGCTCTTTGATATCTGCTAAAATATCATCATAATTCACGTCATAGCCACGCTCTTTTTGTTCGAGATATCTTCTGTTAGCCCTCTCTTCTGCAGAAGCAGTTAAAAAGATTTTAACTGTTGCTTCTGGCAAAACAACTGTGCCGATATCTCTACCATCCATAACAATATTATATTTTTTTGCAAATGAGCGTTGAAGGTCTAACAAAAATGCGCGAACTTCAGGAATAGCTGATGCTTTTGAAGCTGCTTGAGACACTTCTTCTGTTCTAATTTTATCACTAACATCTTCATCATTCACAAAAACATGTTGAACGCCATCAATAAACTTAATTTCAACATTAATTTTTGGTAAAAATGAAATAACGCTTGTTGGCTCATCAATATTGCCACCATTTGTTAAAACAAAATAACCGATTGAACGATATAAAGCGCCTGTATCTACATAAATATAGCCAAGCTCCTTTGAAACCATTTTTGCAATGGTACTTTTGCCTGCGCCTGCAGGTCCATCAATAGCAACTGAAATCATAAATTTATTCCCCTTATTTTAAATTTTCATTTATAGATTTTGCAACGCAAAACGCCGTTGAAAATGCGATTTGCAAATTAAAACCACCAGTATACGCATCAACATCTAAAACTTCGCCTGCAAAATAAAGATTTTCACAAAGTTTTGAAACACAACTTTTTGGCTCAACTTCTGACACATCAATGCCACCCGAAGTTACAATTGCCTCTTCAATTGGTCTGAATGAATTTACTGTAAAGCACAAATCTTTAATACACTTGATAAGCGATTCTCTTTGTTCTTTTGTTATTTGATTAACCTTGGTTTTTTCAGGAATTTTGCTTAACCGTATTATAACAGGAATTATTTTAGATGGCAACAATTTTGATAAAGAATTAAGAAGAATTTTATTACTGTTTTCAGAAAAATCTCTCAAAATTCTCAAATCCAACTTTTCAAAATCCAAAGCCGGTTTTAAATCAATATGAACTTTATATCTACCTTTTTCCATATTACGCATATGCGCAGAAGCCGATAAAATCAT
>JAZRPX010000036.1:0-1978 GCA_045649445.1 Acutalibacteraceae bacterium
AACGACATGGCTACGATCCGACTTAGAAGTGGTTTATTTTTTATTTATTTAAAAAGTTATAGTTTGCTGACTCAAAAGGCCAGTACATTTTTTCTTGAAGCTTTTTTGATTTTATTGATGGCTTTTCGCCATAAAATCTCAAATATGCCTTGTAAAATGAATTGTAAGATTTAAAACCACATAAAATAGCAATGTTTTTAATAGAGTAACTTTCGTTTTCTAGCAAATTTTTTGCTTTTTGTAAACGCAATTTAGTAACATATTCTAAAAAAGAATAGCCCTTAAACGCTCTGCAAATTCTACCGATTGAATTTTTAGAAATACCAAGCGCTTGGCTTGAACTTTCAAGTGTGATATTCTCGGTAAAATGGTTTTCAATGTAATTTATTGTTTTTAATGAAATGTTAGTTTTAGGCAGTTTTTGTATACCTTTTTTTCTATCATACTCACTAGCAAGTTCACAAATCAAAGCAATAACTCGTGAAGCAACATGATATCTTCCTTTTAAATCTAAAACACAGGTTTTTATAGAATCAAAAAGATTGTGCGCAAGAGGGGTTGAAAATGAATTAATATTGATTTGTGTAACCTTGTTTTCAAAAGCCCTAAAAATATCTGTTTCATCTTGCGTGTTTTTAAAAAGAATGGGGTCTATTTGAATAACTAAAGCATCAAATTTATTATCAGGATATGAAATATCAATGTTACTAATCGGTGAAATTAGTAGAGCATTGTTTTTTTTAAGTAAAAAGTTTTGTTTATCATATGTAACACTCAAACTACCGTCAAAAACATAAATTATATTATAACGGATTTCGCGAGTGTACAAAGCGCTTGGTGATATATCATCTGAATTTTGATATAATACTAGTAAATCTGGTTGATAAAAACTTTCGGCCATTAGCATTTCTCCATCTTTATAAAATTTATATGTTTATTTTATCATTAAATGGTTTGAATGTCAACTATTTTAGGTGCGAAAATCACTTGACAAATTTGTTTTATATGTTTTATAATGTTATTGTATAATTTTCTTATACAATTTTTGATCAAAAATATTATAATAAAAGGAGGAAAAATTCATGAGAAAATTATTAGCGTTTACCCTTTCGTTTGTATTAGCATTTTCATTGATTCCAATGGCGGTTGCTTCTGCTGATGTTGTATTACCAGAAACTTATGGTAATGATGCAGATTTTGCAGCTTTGATTTCAGGCAAGTCATCTGTAACTCTTGACAAGGATTATGTGTTAACTGAACCTGTTATAAGCACAACTCTTTCATCTCTTAAAACAAACGAGTACACAATTACTTACAACCCAATCGCAGGGGAAGAAGCTGAAACTGTTATTACAACAACAAAGGAATTAAATGTTGTTGTTGATACTGCAAAATCATCTTACGAGAATGTATGCGGTACTCTTATGAATTATGGTACTGGCTATTTCTTTAAAACTGCAAAGCTTGTACTTAAAGGTAGTGGCGATTTTGGTTCTGGTACTGTTTATGGCGGTTTGCAAGTTGACGGTGCTTTAACAATCAATGCAAACACCTGTGATCTTTATGGTAATGTTGTTTGCTCAGGCGAAATTTATACAACAGGTGATACAACAGGTGCAAAAGTTACTTTCCACGGCAATGTTGATACAAAATCATTTAAAATCGACAGACCTACCGAATTCAAAGGTTATTTCCATGCAACAGGTAATGTAAACTTTGGTACTTGTAACCCTTATGCAGGTGCAGGTGGATGTGTAGTACCTTATTTTAGCGGTACTAACACTTACAATGGTTACACAATTTATTGTGAAGGTAATGCAACTTATGCATTTAAGACTGAAAAAATCAATATACTATCAGACAATGGCAGAAATATTTTGAAAAAAGATATGTATGTTGGTGGAAACTTAAATGTAACTTGGTTTGGCCATACAGAACTTGGTTTCTCAGGCAAAGTAGTTGTTGGTGGAAACGTTTT
>JAZRPX010000037.1:0-2013 GCA_045649445.1 Acutalibacteraceae bacterium
ACTTCAACTAAAACTAATGAGGAAGTACGTTTGCAGTATCGTTATCTTGACCTTAGAAATAAAAAAGTTCACGATAATATCGTTCTTCGTTCAAAAATCATTTCACATCTTCGCGCTAAAATGACAGAAATGGGATTTTTAGAGATGCAGACTCCTATTCTTTCTGCGTCAAGCCCTGAGGGCGCTCGTGACTATCTTATTCCGTCACGTAAACATAAAGGCAAATTCTATGCGCTCCCACAAGCGCCACAGTTGTTTAAACAGTTGCTTATGGTGTCAGGTTTTGATAAATATTTCCAAATCGCACCTTGTTTCAGAGATGAAGATGCTCGTGCAGACAGAAGTCCGGGCGAATTTTATCAGTTAGACTTTGAAATGGCTTTCGCTACTCAAGAAGACGTTTTTAAAGTTGCTGAAGAAGTACTTTATGATACATTTACAAAATTCTCAGATAAGGAAGTTTCTCCTGCACCATTCAAACGCATTCCTTTCGAAGAAGCAATGCTTAAATATGGTACTGATAAACCTGACCTTAGAAACCCACTTGAAATTATCGAGCTTTCGGATTTGTTTGTTGATTCAAGCTTTAAACCATTCGCTAATCAATGTGTTCGTGGTATTAGCGCTCCTTGTGGCAAACAATCAAAAGGTTTCTTTGAAAAAATGCTCAAATTCTCTGAAAGCATTGGTATGAAAGGTCTTGGCTATATCACAGTGCTTGAAGACGGCTCATATAAAGGACCAATTGATAAGTTCCTTTCAGACGAACAAAGAGAAGAATTGCGCGCTCGTGCAAACCTTAAAACTGATGATGTTCTTTACTTCATTGCAGACGCTCCATCAGTTGCACCAGGCCTTGCAGGTCAAATCCGTGCAGAACTCGGTAAAAGACTTGACCTTCTTAAAGATACATTTGAACTTTGCTATATTGTTGACTTCCCTATGTTTGAAGAAGATGATGAAGGCAAAATTATCTTTACTCATAACCCATTCTCAATGCCACAAGGTGGGCTTCAAGCACTCGAAACTATGAATCCTTGTGATATTAAAGCATATCAGTATGATATTGTTTGTAATGGTGTTGAATTGTCTTCTGGCGCAGTTAGAAACCACGATATCGAAATTATGAAAAAGGCATTCGAAATCGCAGGTTATTCAGAAGACGTTTTAAAAGAAAAATTCCGTTCGCTTTATACAGCGTTCCAATATGGTGCGCCTCCTCATGCAGGTATGGCACCTGGCGTTGATAGAATGATTATGCTTTTAACAGGCGAAGAAAACATTCGTGAGGTTATTGCATTCCCAATGAACTCAAACGCTCAAGATACTTTGATGGGAGCTCCAAACGAAGTTACAGAACAACAACTTCGTGAAATTCACATTAAGTTGAGATAATCAAAAGCCGTTCCCGTAAGGGGCGGCTTGCAAACACTTTTAGCAGATAAATTTTAAAAGGAGAGAGATTAGTGGTAACAAAAGAAGAAATTTTAAATTTAGCGTTGCTTTCAAAACTTCATATCGAAGAAGATGAGATTGACAATTTAACTCAAGAAATGATGAATATTATTAAATTCGCTGATACTATTAACGAGTATGATGGCGAGGTTGAGGAGTTTGACAATATTAATAATCTCTCTAATGTTTTCCGTGAAGATGAGGTTAAAGAGTCTTTTCCACAATCAGAAATTTTGAAAAATGTTGACGGTGGCGAAAATGGCTACTTCCCTGTAAAGAAAAAGGTTTAAGGAGCATATTATGACAGTTTCAAAAATTAAAAAAACTCACGATATGCTCGTAAATGGCGAGATTTCGTGTGTTGAACTTACACAAAAATATATTGATGCTATTAAGGCAACTCATAGTGACCTTAATGCTTATGTTTTAACAACTGAAGATGAGGCGCTAAAAGCAGCAAAAGCAGTTGATGAAAAACTCAAAAAAGGCGAAGAAATCGGTCTTTTAGAAGGCGTTCCAATCACGCTTAAAGATAACATTTCAACAAACGGCATTGAA
>JAZRPX010000038.1:0-12654 GCA_045649445.1 Acutalibacteraceae bacterium
CAACAAAACCTTCAAAACCGTTTGCAATTTCAATTTCGTTTTCAAAAATTGTTTCGCCACAATAATATATAAGGTCGGTAGCTTCTTTGCAAACTTTGTATTTAAGCGTTGTATCAGCGTTTGCCTTGATTTTAACTTGCATTTCATTTGTAAAACTTTTTGAAATTGGCAATGTAATATAAGCGTTGCAATAAATATTTGTAAATTCACCGTCATAAGTGTTTTCTAAAATTTTCTCACTACTTGCTGTGATTTTAGCATCGTTTACAAAACCACAGTCTTCAGGTCTTTTTAAAATAAATTGACCATCTTTTTGCAAAATATCTTGTAATTCAGTTATGTTTTCGCTTCTAATTTGAGATGGAGTTTTGTTATACTTTTTGCAAAGGTAAGCGGCAGTGCCAACGGCCTGCGCCATAGCGCCGAGTGTTTGAATAACGCGAGTTGAACCCATTGCAACATGAGTGCAACTTGCAATTCTACCGGCTAAAAACAAATTAGATTTATCTTTTGAATACATAATTGAAAATGGAATAGAATAAAGCGATTTAACCTCTGCAAAAGCAGAAACCTTATCGTCTCCGTAAATACCTTTATAGTCGTGAATATCTATTGACCAACCACCAGCAGCAACCTTGTCTTCAAAATCCTTGCAACCTTGAATATCATTTTGATTTAAGATATATTCACCTATAAATCTGCGAGATTCTCTTTTTGAAGCGTAAGGCGCAATCCAATCAATAACCATATCTTCTGCTTCAGGATATTTACCTGAATTTTTGATATAATCCCAATAGCCATAAACTAATTTTCTAAGTTCAAAATCAATCTCATCTGAATCTTTAATTGTATCAAAAGGATAAGAAACCTCAAGCCACCAAATGCCTTGATATTCGTCGGCTGTAACAGGCATTCTTCTGCCGGTATGAGGGCGTTCAAAATATTTTAATTTATCATCTTCAACTAAATTATAAGCAAAGTCTGGCTTGATAAATTTAACTGGCTTTCCTGTATGAGCAACTGTGAACAAAATACAACTTGGCATTGAAGCATCATCGGCAACATCTACTGCCAAACTTTCGTTAAACTCATCTTTTGCTTCTCTGCCTATTCTGAATTCACAGCCTGCTTTGTAACCTAAAATACCATCACCCGAAGCATCACAGAAATATTCACTTTCAAAACAAATTTCTTCACTTGTTTTTGGTTTTATCGCGAAAACTTTTGTTATTTTATCATTTTCACATTCGCAATCATAACAAATAGTGCCAAGAAAAAGTTCAATGTTTTCTTCTGCTAAAACTTTATCTAAAATTGCCATATCAGATAAATGATAGTCTTTTTTGTGATTATAATTAGGGTTTTTATAAAAAGTAAACATCTTTAATTCATCAGCAATACCGCCTTCTCTACCGTAAAGAGAAGCGTTGCCAGAAGTAGCGCCGTTTACATGAATTCTGTGTTCGCTTGAAGCATTGCCACCTAAAACATCTCTGTTATTAATAAGCGCTACTTTAAGTCCGTGTCTTGCCGCTGTAATGGCCGCACAAATACCTGCATAGCCCGCACCTACGATTGTTAAATCTGTTTTTACTATTTTCATAATTAACACTCCTAAATAAAACTTAGTAAATCAAGAGGCGATGTTATGATTTCATCGGCGCCATCTTGTAATAATTCCTCTTTTTTTCTAAAGCCCCATAAAACGCCGATTGCGGTTATATTAGCATTTTTTGCAGTTTGCATATCAACACCACTATCACCTACAAAGAGACATTCATCAGGGGTAACGCTTAAATTTTCTAATAATTCAAAAACAATTTGTGGGTTAGGTTTTGTAGGCGCATTTTCTTTTTGCCCTGCAATTTCATCAAAAAGCCCTGAAAAAGTGTTTTCAATTAGTGGCTTTGCGGCGACATGGGCCTTGTTAGTTGCAACTGCTAACTTTATACCTTTGCGTTTTAATTCTTTTAGCAAAGGTATTATGTCTTCATAAGGCGCAGTATTATCATTTTTATGCTCGTTATAGTGTTCCATAAAAATTTCAAGAGATTTTTCAATTTGCTCTTGTGTTTTATGGCTTTCAGGTAAAGCTCGTTCAATTAGCTTTCTCATTCCGTTGCCAACTTTATATTTATATTCGTCAACCGAAAATGTAGGAAAACCTAATTGCTCTAGCATAAAATTAACCGAATTTGCAAGGTCATCAATTGTGTTGAGCAATGTGCCATCAAGGTCAAAAATAACTGCTTTTATCATTTAACTTCTTTTAACCTCTTCCCAGAGTTTTTCATAATATTTTCTTATATCTTTATCAACATTTTGATAAAATTCTGTTTTAGGATATGTTTTTGGATACAAAACCTCATTGCCTTTGTAAGTGTATCTATTATCGTCAACAACTGCGGTGTGAGGTGATGTATAGCAAATTCTTTCTGCATTTTCAAGCGCAATTTCCGGCTCTAAAAGGAAGTTTATAAACATCATTGCTGCTTTATAATTTTTTGTGCTTTCAGGCACACAGATTGAATCAACAAATATGTTAACACCTTCTTTAGGATAGCAGAATCTTAAATCATTGTTGATTTCATGCATTGTTAGAAAATCACCTGCGTAGTAAGGCGCGATAGCCGCGTTGTTACCAGGCATTTTTGTAAAGATTTCATCCATAACCCTTGCTTGTAAAAGAGGGTTTTGTTCTTTTAGTTTTTCTGCCGCTTTATCCCAATCGGCTTTATTTGTAGAATTTACACTAATTCCTAATAAGAATTGCGCAATTGAGAAGCCATCACGCGAGTTGTTAAAGGTTAAAATTTCGCCTGAATATTTCTCATCCCACATAATCTCCCAAGAATCAACCTTGCCTTCAACCATTTTCGAGTTGTAGATAAGACCGGTCATACCAACTGTGTAAGGAACAGAATATTCGTTTGCTTTATCAAAATATAAATCTTTATATTTGTTATCAATGTATTTGTAGTTAGGAATTTGTGAAAAATCCAATTTTTTGAGCATTCCCTCATCTTTAAGACGCTGTATCATATAGTCAGAAGGAATAATAATATCATATGAAACTGCGCCACTTTTGATTTTTGAATACATAGTTTCATTTGATTCAAAGTTATCATAATTAACAGAAATACCTGTTAATTCTTCGAAAACCTCAATAGCATCAAGTGAGCCGTCAACACCATCAGCAATATATTCACCCCAATTGAAAACATTTAGTGTTGTTCCAGCAAGCTCGTGTGAATATTTACTTTCAAATTTAGAAATCAATTCATCATATTTGCTTTTGGTAGGTGAAACAGAGTAAACAATAACACCTGCGCAAACTGCCACGGCTAAACCACCTGCAACAATTCTTTTAACTTTTGAAGTTTGCTTTGTTGCTTTTGGTTTAACATTTTCTGTTCTTTGCTTTATTGCGTTAACAAGAATAAGCAAGAAGAAAACTGCAATAAAAATAATGGTAGAAAGCGCATAAATATCAGGTTTAACAGCTTTTTTAGTTTTAGAATAAATCAACAACGGCAAGGTTTGAAACCCTGTTCCGTTTGTGAAATAACTGATAACAAAATCATCAAGCGAAAGTGTAAACGCCATTAAAAGACCAGAAATAATTCCTGATGAAATGTTTGGCAAAACAACTTTCATAAATGCTTGAAAATAAGTGCAACCCAAATCCTGCGCTGCTTCTGTTAATGTGTTACCACAAGCGCGAAGTTTAGGCAAAACATTTAAAATAACATAAGGTAAGTTAAAGGTGATATGCGCTATTAGGAGCGTGTAAAAACTTAAAGAATTGGCAAAAGATAAAAATCTGCCAATAAAAACAAACAAAAGCATTAAAGATACGCCTGTTACAACGTCAGGGTTCATCATAGGAATGTTTGTAACACCCATAACTGTGTTTTTAAGCGCTTTTGAACGCATATTATAGATGCCAACTGCCGCGATTGTGCCAAAAATAGTTGCTATAACTGCCGAAAGAACAGCTAAAAGCAATGTGTTTTTAAGCGCAGTTACAGTTGCTGATGAATTGAATAATTCTTTATACCATTTAATCGAAAAGCCATCAAAAACATAGGTTGATGTTGATGAATTAAATGAAAAGAAAATCATTACAGCGATTGGCGCATATAAAAAGCCAAACATTAAAAAGTTAGTGATTTTAGAGAGTATCTTCATACAATAATACCCCCATCATCTTCATCAGAGAATTTATTCATAATGACTATGCAAACAAAAATCAAAAGCATAAGCACCAATGAAAGCGATGCGCCAACACCTGAATAAACATCTAAATCAAATTTCTTTTGAATAACGTCACCAATCATTAAAGTTTTTGTGCTACCCAATTTATCTGCTAT
Organism: Acutalibacteraceae bacterium; assembly: GCA_045649445.1. Taxonomy (GTDB): domain Bacteria; phylum Bacillota; class Clostridia; order Oscillospirales; family Acutalibacteraceae; genus RUG11462. The sequence goes on from JAZRPX010000038.1 coordinate 4,374, forward strand.
ATAAAAAGTTGAAACAGATGGCACAAAAACCATAGTAATACCTGAAATAATTCCAGGAACAGAAAGAGGGAAGATTACTCTTTTAAACTTTTGAAAAGCATCCCCACCCAAATCTTCTGCTGCTTCATAAAGCGAGTTATCTATTTTAACAATAGATGTGTAAATTGGTAAAATCATATAAGGCAGATAATTATATACCATACCTAAAATTACAGCGCCTGATGTGCCGATAAGTTGCAAAGGTTCAATTCCGAAAAAACCTAAAACAGAGTTGATAAGCCCTGTTTTTTCAAGAATAGTTGTCCAAGAATATGTACGAATAAGCAAATTCATCCACATAGGAAGCATTATAAGCATCATCATAAGCCCTTGTGTGCTTTTGTTTGTTTTGCTCATGAAATATGAAAAAGGATAAGCAAGTATAAGCGTAATAGCAGTTGCAACTAGTGCATAGCCGATAGAACGCATAAATATTCCTGTGTATTCCGGAATTTCATAAAAATTTTCTAATGAAAACATGCCTTGTGAATCGGTAAAAGTAAAATACCCAACAATAATAAGCGGAACAACAATGAAAATTGCTGACCATAAAAGATAAGGCGCGTTTATAAGTCTTGAGGCAAGAGTTTTATTCATCTTCTTCCTCCTCAAGAGTTATATCAGGGTTAGAAATATCGTCCATTTCATCCGAGAATGAACTATAGTCACCATAAAGACCTGAATATTTAGATTTTTTCATAATATGAATAGCGTCTGGCTCAATTAAAAGGCCAACTTTATCGCCAACTTCTTGCACATCAGTAGTTTGAATCATCCATTTAAAGCCGTTTACATCAACGATAATTTCATAATGCACGCCTAAAAATGTAACTGATGTAACTTCACCAGTGATAAGACCTTTTTCAGCAGGCACAATATCAACATCTTCAGGACGAATAACAACGTCAACCTCTTCGTTAACTTTAAAGCCCTTATCAAGACATTGCAAAGTAACGCCTTCAACTTTAACCTTGAAGTCGTCTAGCATAACACCATCAATGATATTTGATTCACCAATAAAATCAGCAACAAAAGCGTTAACCGGTTCGTTGTAAATATCTTGAGGTGTGCCGATATGTTGAATTTTACCTTCGTTCATAACAACAACCGTATCAGACATAGAAAGCGCCTCTTCTTGGTCATGAGTTACAAAGATGAATGTAATTCCAAGTTGCTTTTGAATGTTTTTAAGTTCAGATTGCATATCTTTACGAAGTTTTAAATCAAGCGCTGCGAGTGGCTCGTCTAAAAGCAAAACCTTTGGCTTGTTAATAACTGCTCTTGCAATGGCAACACGTTGTTGTTGACCACCAGAAAGACCTGAAATGCTTCGCTTTTCAAAGCCCTCAAGGTTTATAAGCTTAAGCATCTCGCTAACTCTTTGTTTAATTTCATCTTTTGGCACTTTCTTCACTTTTAAGCCAAACGCAATGTTATCATAAACGTTAAGATGTGGAAAAAGAGCGTAGCGTTGAAAAATAGTGTTAACATTACGCTTGTTTGCAGGAAGAGAATTGATTTTTTCTCCATCAAAAAAAACATCACCTTGATCTTGCTCTAAAAATCCCGCGATAATACGCAAGGTTGTAGTTTTACCACAACCTGAAGGGCCAAGCAATGTGACGAATTCTTTATCTGATATAGAAAGAGAAATATCATCTAAAATCTTTTCGCCATCAAATGATACAGTAATGTTTTTAAGTTCAATAATATTCTTTTTTGAGTTCATATTTGCATCCCCCTTGCAGTAGAGTAAGCTAATCTAAATATAATTGGTTTTCTTGGATATATTTTAGGTATTACTTCACACGATTTTTCAAGCATACGAAAGTATTGCTCAAAAAATCGTACTCGTTCTACCAAGAAATCTATCACAAGAAAACTGCGTCGCACCTCTCAATAAGATTTAACGAGTAATTTTTAGTGCGGCAGACGAAGCAAGGCTTTCGCCTTGCAAGAATAACAAACTAAAAAGTGCCGTTAAATCAACTTGAGAGGCAGTTATATTTAGATTAACTTACTCTATACCGCGAAAGCCCGTGATAAGCTCTGCGCAACCCTCATATTTTACTCAAAAAGCAACCCCCGCAAAGAGTTTTTTACAATGAGAATTTCATTGTAGTTGCTTTTTTCCATGGAAATCCACGGTACCGTTCCGTACTGCAAAATATGAAACACTTCTTTAACAAGTGTCTTTTTACATCTTTCTTCTTTGCAAAAAAGATGATTTCGGCACAGATGCAAATTTAGTGCTTATTTATTTTATACTTGTTTAATATATTATATAATATATTAAAAGTCAAGAACTATTTTTTAGTTGATAAATTGGTACTGTATATGGTATAATGAACAAGTTAAACGATACTATATGGTGAAATGGATTTATGTGGAATTATTTAAAATGTTCAAATCGTCCGATTGTAATTTATGGAATGGGAAACGGCGCCGATAAAATTATTGATACATTGGCTGATTATGGAGTTTCTGTCAGCGGTGTTTTTGCTTCTGATGATTTTGTTCGCGGTCAGAGTTTTCGTGGATTTAAAGTAGAAAAATACAGTGATTTAAAACAGCGTTTTCCAAATATGATTGTGCTTGTCAGTTTTGGTACTTTTCGTGATGAGGTTTTAGAAAACATCAAAAAAATAGCGAAAGAAACTGAAGTTTTAGCGCCTGATGTACCCGTTTATGGTGATGGACTTTTTACGCTTGATTATGCCAAAGAGCATAGAAAAGAATTAGAAAAAGTTTATAACCTTTTAGCAGATGAGCAATCAAAAAAAGTGTTTGAAAACACAGTTTTGTATAGAATAACAGGTAAAATAGATTACCTTTTTGAAATCGAAACTGATTCTAATGAAGCGTATAAAGATATTTTAAAGCTTAATGATAATGAGGTTTTTTGTGATTTAGGCGCTTATAATGGTGACACGGTAGAAGAATTTTTATCGGTTGTAAATGGCTTTGAAAGAATCTATGCTTTTGAGCCAGATAAAAAGAATTTTAAAAAGTTATCGGCAAAGTTTGAAAATTCCGAAAATATATATTTGTTTAATAGCGCTTTAAGTGAAAAAACAGGGGAGATTGGCTTTTTAACAAACGGTGGCAGACATTCTGTTGCAAATGAAAAAGGCGATAAAATTCCTTGTGTTTGCGTTGATGATGCGTTAAAAGGTGAAAAGGCAACTTATATCAAATTTGATGTTGAAGGAATGGAAAAGCAAGCAATTTTGGGCGCAAAACAAACTATTTCTAAATACAAGCCAAAAATGCTTGTTTCGGCTTATCATAAAACAGATGATTATTTTTCATTGCCTTTGCTTGTAAATGAAATTCGCGATGATTATAAAATTTATATGAGACATTATAAATACATCCCTGCTTGGGATACTCAATTTTATTTTATTTAAGGAGAAACTATGGCTAAAATTTGTCCGCTTTTTTCAGGAAGCAGTGGAAATTGTACTTACATAGAAAATAAAGATACAGCTATTTTAGTTGATGCAGGCGTTTCGGCAAAGAAAATAACCGAAGCATTGCTTTCACATGGGCTTGAAACTGAAAAAATCAAGGCAGTTTTTGTAACTCATGAGCATATTGACCATATTAAAGGCATTAGAGTTTTTTGCTCAAAAAATAATATTCCTGTTTATATGACAAAAGGCACCTATCAAGGAATGATAGATAGTAATCAGTCGCTTCAAAAAGTTGATGTTAGAATGCTAGAAGATGAAACTGATATGAAAGATTTTGGTGTAAAATATTTTCATACGATGCATGATGTTAATGAAAGTTGTGGCTATACTTTTGATTTAGGTAGTAAAAAAATCGGTGTTTGTACTGATTTAGGCGTTGTTACTGATGAAGTTCACAATGCTCTTAAAGATTGTAATACTGTTTTGTTAGAAAGCAATCACGATGTGAAAATGCTCCAAAATAACGCGCTTTATCCATTCCCATTAAAACGCCGAATTATGTCTGAAAATGGACATTTATCGAATAATGCTTGCGCCGAAGAAATTGGTAAACTTATAAATCTAGGCGCAACAAGATTTATTCTTGCTCATTTAAGCAAAGAAAATAATTTGCCAATGTTAGCGCGAGAAACAACAAGAAGTATGCTTACTATGAATTCTTTTGAAGAAACACAAGATTATTTTTTATCGGTAGCAACTCCAGACGAAAACGATTTGATTATTTTATAAAGGTAAAAAGTTATGTTAACTATAAATGTGATTTGTATTGGCAGTTTAAAAGAGAAATATTTAAAAGAGGCAGTTGCAGAATATCAAAAAAGATTGTCTTCTTTTGCGAAGTTTCAAATTATCGAATTACAAGAGCAAAAATTGCCTGATAACCCATCTGAAAATGAGATTAAAATTGCGCTTTTAAAAGAAGCAGAAAAAATCAAATCAAAGATATCAAAATCTTCAGCAACAGTTGTTTTAGCTATTGAGGGAAAAGAACTTTCAAGCGAAAAGTTAGCCGAAAAAATAAGCAGTTTTTCGTTAAATGGCGTTTCAACAATTAATTTTGTTATCGGTAGTTCATTTGGGCTTTCAGATGAAATCAAGCGCGAGGCATCGTTTTCACTTTCGATGTCACCGATGACTTTTCCGCATCAATTAGCGAGAGTTATGCTCCTAGAGCAGATTTATCGAGCGTTTTCAATTATAAATAACACAAAATATCATAAATAAATTGTTGAAAGTTATGTAAATCTATGCTATACTGATTTAAAATAATAAATTTTAATAAAGGTAAAGTATAAAATGAAACAGATAATAGTAATTGTTCTTGCTGTTGTTTTGTTTTTAGGAATAGTTTTGTTAGCGCCAAAAACATCGGAAGAAAAGGTTTTTGGTGATTTGCAATATTACAATCAACCTGATGGAACAGTTAAAATTTTTGGGGTTTCTGGTAAGAAAAAGAAAGTCACAATTCCTTATGAAATTGATGGCAAAAAGGTTAGCAGTATTGCGAAAATGAGTATTGGCTATACTGAACAAGATGGCAAGAAAGTAAAACAAGAAAACTTTTTAATAAATGGTTATTATGGTACTGCTTCGCAGATTTATGCTGAAGAAAATGATTTTTTGTTTAATTGTTTGCATAAATTCAGCAAGAAAACTATTAGAAAATCTACTTATAGATTTAAAGGCAGTGAACAGTTCGTTTGCGAATGTGGTTTTATAAAAACTGAAGAAAAAGATTTTTTAAAAATTCCTGATTTGCAACTTTTAAGTGTAAAGCCCGATGGTGATGGTGTAAAACTTAAGTGGAAATCTATCAAAGATATTGATAAGTATAATATCTATCGCAGTGATAATGGCAAAAAATTTGAGTTTGTTTCAAGCTCGGTTGATACAGAGTATATTGATTATGAAGCAAATAGTGGCGCGCTTAAATATTATATAACCGGCGCGGCAGGAAAAAACGAGGGTAAGCAAAATTTCAAGCCGATTGGTCTTGATTATATAAAATCACCTTATTTAAAACTTAATTCAACTAAAAAAGGCGTGAAATTAACTTGGGATACTGTGCCTGAAACCGTAAGTTATCGCGTTTATAAAAGAACGGCTGATTCAAATTATAAACTGCTTGTTGAAACAAAAACAGAGGTTGAATTTGTTGATATGGCGGTAAGAAAACATTCGCAGTATTTTTACAGTGTTGTTTCAGTTGATAAAGAGGGTAAGGAAAGTTCAAAAAGTGAATTTGGTAAGCCAATTGTTTTTGGTGAAAAAGCAAAGGTTGTTTATTTAACATTTGATGATGGCCCATCTGAAAACACATTGAAAATTCTTAAAATTCTTAAAAAATATAATGTTAAAGCAACATTTTTTGTTACAAGTTTAGATGAGCCGAAATATATGAAGAATATTGTTGATGAAGGTCATCAAATAGCGCTTCACACATATTCTCATAATTATAAAAAACTTTATTCTTCAGAAAAGAATTATTTTGAAGATTTAGAGAAAATCGGTGATTTAGTTAAAGAGCAAACAGGGGTAGAAGCAAAGGTAATTCGTTTCCCTGGTGGTAGTAGTAATACTATAAGCGCAGATTATTCAAAAGGTATTATGACTCGGCTCTCTAAAGCAGTTGACCAAAAGGGTTATAAATATTTTGATTGGAATGTTGATTCTGGCGATGCTGCAAAAAATTATGTTCCGGCAACAACTATTCTTAACAATGTTAAGCGTAGGTCAAAAAATATCAAGCGTTGTGTAGTTTTAATGCATGATACAAAGGCAAAAGATACAACGGTTGAAGCGCTTGATAGCATTTGCGCTTATTACAAAGCAAAAGGTTATGAATTTGATACTTTAACAACTAATTCTGTGAGTTGTCATCAGAGTATAAATAATTAAAAGTTTTTTAATGGAGGAAATAGAAAAATGAAATGTCCTTATTGTGGTTATGAAGAAAGCAAGGTTGTAGATTCTCGTCCAACAGATGAGGGTGAAAAAATCCGTCGTCGTAGAGAGTGTTTAGGTTGTAATGAAAGATTTACAACTTATGAAATTATCGAAAGTTTTCCTATTATCGTTGTTAAAAAAGATAAAACTCGTCAAACTTTTGATAGAAACAAACTTTTAACAGGTCTTTTAAAAGCAAGTGAGGGTTGTCAGGTAACTCTTGACCAATTAGAAAAAGCAATTGATAACATTGAGGCAAACTTGCAGAATTCGCTTGATAGAGAAGTGCCATCAACAAGAATCGGTGAGCTTGTTATGGAAGAGCTTAAGAATATTGATGATGTTGCTTATGTTCGTTATGCATCAGTTTATAGACAGTTTAAAGATATCAATACATTTATGTCAGAACTCGAAAAAATCCTTAAAGATAAAAAAGATTAACAAAAAATCCGTAGGGGAGCGCATTGCGCTCCCATTTTTATTAAAATCTTTTTTGCACCATTCGTAAGCCCACGCGATGGTTTTAATTGCCTTTTGAGTTGACATTTTTTTCTAATGTGATATAATGAAGAAAAAAGGGGCAATTTTATGAAAAAACTAGTTGTTATATTTTTGTGTTTTATTATTTGTTTGTTAAGCTCTTGTGAATCTAATACCGATAATATTTATACAACTACCGCTATGCAAACTACAACTACCGCTATGCAAACTACAACTACCACTATGCAAACTACAACAACCACTGCGCAAATTGTAACGAACGCCGCTATTGAAACAGACTGGTATGAAGAGGCATTAGAACCAGGATCATTTGCTTGTTCGTATTCCGCTGAATATAATCTTGAGTTTAATAGTATAGAAGCATTGAAAGCCACTATGCTTAAAATGAAGTCGTATGAAGATGTTTTAAAGTTTGGTGGGTATGGTGATTGGTCTAAAAAGCAGATTAGAAAATATAATGTTATTGGTACTATGCAAGAAGAGTCTGTAATGATTACCGAAGATAAATTTTTTCTGGTTGCAAATGTAAAGAATCAAAAGTTTAAAAAAGCAAAATTTCATGGGCGTTCATTGGATTATTATTATGGTGATGATATTCACATTCATATTTCAACAAACAAAAGTTTGTCAAAAAGTTATTTAAAATATGATGATGAACGTTTAAATGTTATGTTCACAGATAATCAAGGCAGAACTTTATTCAACGAATTAAGAAGAGATTTTTATTGTTTTGAACAATATAATTACGCTATTTTAATTCAGCCATATGGACCTAAACCATCACTTGAGAAAATTAAAGATATTGCTAATAATCTTGAAATAGAAAAAATTGAGATAAAATAAAAAAATCCGTAGCTTTTGCTACGGATTTTTATTTGTTTTTTGTTTTAAAACTTTGAAAAATTCAAATAAATTGTTGTTACAAAGGGTTGTTGATATTCTAATTTTTTTATTTTTAACAATGATAACTAAAAAAGAATTTTTAATATAATATTTTTCAATTTCGCAATAATTAAAAACTGTTTTTTTGAATAAGCCATAGTTAACAAAATATTCTTCGTTAAATTCTAATGCTTGTTTGAGACAACAAATAGAAATAAAAAAGCAAAGTAACTGCGAAGCAAAAAACAAAATAAAATGCCCAAGTTTACCAAAACTTCCATATAGTGCAAAATTTAATAGTATCGTTCCAAAAATGCAAAAAATTAAAACAGCATTTGAAATTTTAATAACATTTTTATTTGGTTTTAAAATAGTTTTTAAAAAAATAAGAACAGAAAGAAATGAAATAATAAGGGAACAAAAATATGTAATTTTAT
>JAZRPX010000039.1:0-15511 GCA_045649445.1 Acutalibacteraceae bacterium
GAACCACGCGACTTTTCAAGCAGTTTTCATTATATAAAAAAAGAAACTACCTTAATTGGTAGTTTCTTTTGGTTTTGTAGGTTTCTTTGTGTCAACGCCTTTGAAAAACTCTTCTAAATTGTTTTTTCTAATTTTCATAAAGTCTTTCAAAAAAACTTTCATATTGGTTTTGGAATCAACCAATGCATATTTTTTTGCTTCTGCTTCATAAACAAGCGCCGGAATTGAATTTGTATGCTTTTGCATTTTAGCAAAAATATTGTCAGCGGTGAAAACCTTGTCTTTAAGCGCGTTATATCTCGCTTTTATTTCAGGATAAAAATTAACAAGCATTTTTTCAAATAACAATGAATTTGTATCAGGAATTATAGTCAATTCCCCATTAATTTCTTTATATTCAGGCGCTAAAATTGTTTCAAGCAAGGTTATTTCGCCATCGTTATTAAGGCCGTATGACGCTTTTGCGTTATAAAATGTTGGAATCCAAACCTTGCCGTCATAAGTTGCAAGAGTGAGATTTTTACCAACGTTATCTGCCGCCGCGCTTGTGTAAATAACAAGCATATAATCAATCATTGCCTCAACATCTAAATGTTTTGAAATACCTTTTTTGAACGCCTTGCCATCTTTTTCTACAATAAAGTTTGATAATTCATTTAAAGAATCATAAATCCATTTAAAATCCTCTTCGCCATTAGAGTTATATTTAATTTTCCAAGGCCCACTTGGGTCTATTCTAGATTTAAAGAAACTTTGATATGAAGAATAAGAAGCGCTAACAATTGCACAGTTTTTATCTGTCTTTTTAACATTCAAAATGTGTTCGCTTTCTACTTGGCAAATTCTAAAAACGCCTGAAAAGCTTGTGTTTACAAAAAACAAGATTGGCTCTTGAATAGTAGTTAAAAAGTTGCTTTTCATTCGGTTATCAACAAAACTTTTTCTTGTTGCTCTAACCTCTTTGAAAATATCTGAAACAACAATATCTCTAACATTTTTAAAATCGTAGTAATTGCCAATCATTCGCCAAGAATGAGCCGCTTTTTTACCGTTCATTAAAGCAACTTCAACGGGTTTTTCTTTGCGCTTATCAGCAAAAAACGAAATAATATAATCATGCTTTGAATATCTTGTTCTATCTTCATCAGTATAAGCAAGAGTTACAAAATAAGTAGATTTTTTGCCTTTATAAGAATATTCCATCAAACCTGATGCTTCTATATTGCTGTTAACAGTAAAAGCATCACCTGAAAAATAAAGCTTTTTAAAGTCAATAGTTGGCTCTGTTTTTATAGATTTTTCTTTTTTACATCTGCTACATTGATGGTAATTCTCGCCAAATTCAATTTGCTTTGGCGCATATCTTACTTTAACTTCGCCCCAATTATGACCTAAAGCGCGAGTGTAATGCGTTCTATCTATTTTTTTGCATATCGAGCAAGCTGTTTCTGTGTAACCGTCTGATTCGCAAGTTGGTTTTACAACTTTAACTTCGTTTATATGATAATTCTGCAAAAACAAAAACACAGCAACACCTAAAACAACGATAAAAATGGCGCAAATAATTAAAATCTTCTGTATTTTTGGGTTAATGCTTTTATCTTTTTTTCTTAAAGAAATTTTTCTCATTTTTTATACTCCATATGAATATATTGAACTGATAAGACAAGTTTATCATTATTATTTTAACTTGTCAACTGCAACAAATGTGAAAACAAATAAAAATTTTTTAGAAACATATTGAAAAAGACAAAAAAGTATAGTAAAATAATAGTAATTGACGAAGAAGAAAGGGAAAATTTATGAAATCTAATGTTTTTGCGCTAGTTTTATGTTTATGCATTCTTTTGGTTATGCCTTTTGCGGCAGGCGCTGAAGATGAAATTATCAATGAAAGCCAGGTTACAACTGCTTTAGTTGAAACAACTCAAACAACCGAGGTTGCACAGAGCAGTTCAAAAAGTTTAGTTGATTTAAACGATTGTGAAATAACTGTTTTGGCTGATGATTTGGTTTATAACGGGAAAGAGCAAAAAGCAGAAGTTGTTATAAAAAAAGATGGCGTTGCGTTTTCAAAAGATATAGATTTTACATTAAGCTATGAAAATAACATTGATGCAGGCGTTGCGAATGTTGTTATTACTGCAATTGAGAATGATGAAAGCGCTTTAAAAGGCAGTGTTACAAAAACTTTTGAGATTGCTAAAAAAGATTTGAATAGTTTTAAAACAAAAACAATTTCAAAATCTATTTATATTTATTCAGGTGAAGAAAACAAACCAGGCCTTAATTTTAAAGATGGCGATTTAACTGCAATTCAAGATAAAGATTATACCCTTTCTTATGAAAATAATTTAAACGCAGGCACTGCAACAGTAACTGCAACAGGTATTGGAAATTATAGCGGAAGCTTTTCAAGAACTTTCAAAATTGAAAAGAAAAACATTAATGATTTTAGCAAAAAAACAATTTCTCAAAAAGAGTTTATTTATTCAGGCGAGGCAAACTGCCCTGAATTGATTTTTTCAAATAAAACAACAACTGCTGTTTTAGGTGTTGATTACACCCTTTCTTATAAAAACAATGTAAATACAGGTATTGCAAAAGTAACTGCAAATGGTATTGGCAATTATAAAGGAAGTTATACAAAAACATTTACTATTCGTCCTAGCGCTGTTACTGTTCTTAAAAACAAAGCAGTTAGCGATAAAACTTTTACTTTAAGTTGGACAAAGGCGCAAGGCAATGTTAACGGCTATCGTATTTACAGATTAAATCCTGAAACAAAAGAATGGGTTTACGCAGTTTACACAAAAAACACATATTATAACGTTGGTGGCAGAGAGCCGGCAACTGTTTATACTTATATGGTAAAGGCATATAAATCTGTTGATGGCAAAACAATTCTTGGTGAACCATCAAATACAAGAGTAGTTGTAATGCGTCCAGAAAAAACTGCTACTGCTTCATCTGCTTATAAAGGCAAAAACTTTATTTTCAAATGGGAAAAGCAAAAAGCAGATGGTTTTGAAATTAGATATAGCAAATATCAAAATTTTAAAAAAGGCGTTAAAACAAAGGTTGTAAAATCTAAAAAAGCAACCTCTGCAAAGGTTAAATTAAGTTCAAAAACACAGTATTATTATCAGATAAGAGCTTATAAAACTTATAACGGAAAAAATTATTATGGCGCTTGGTCACAAAAATGCGGAACAAAATTTTCTAATGTTTATTCAAAATTCTCAACAACATTTTATAGCCCTGCAGGCAGAACAACTAATATAAAAGTTGCTTGTAATTATATTGATGGAACAATTTTAAAACCAGGCGAGGTTTTCTCGTTTAATGAGGTTGTTGGTAAAAGAACTCCTGATAGGGGCTTTAAATTAGCAACCGTATATTCAGGTCAAGAAACACTTGAGGGCTACGGTGGTGGCGTGTGTCAAGTTTCTACAACAATTTTCAATGCAGTTTTATATGCAAATTTAGAGGTTGTTGAAAGATATCAACATTCTATGACTGTTCATTATGTGCCTTATGGTAGAGATGCCGCAATTTCATGGGGTAGCGCAGATTTCAAGTTTAAAAACACAACAAATGCTACAATTAAAATTAGCGCAAAGGTTTATGATAACTCTAAAATTGAAATTAAACTTTTAACTGATACAAAAATCAAACCTAAAAAAGTTTCTTTGAATGTTTCAAGCAGTTATTATAACGAAGAGTTCCGCAGATATTATTTAACAAGAAGTGTTGGCGGAAAAGTTAATTATTCAACATCTTCAATATATTAAAACAAAAGCGAGCATATTTTTGCTCGCTTTTTAAAAGGATTTTTATGGATTTTTTATATTTTTTAATTTATCTTTTGATAATGAATTTTATAACTGCCTTTTTGTTTTTGATTGATAAAATCAAAGCAAAAAAAGGCGCTTTTAGAATAAGTGAGAAAACGCTAATTATGTTTTGCCTTTTCGGTGGCGCATTTGGTGGGCTTTTTTCAATGGTTGTTTTTAACCATAAAACCAAAAAGCCAAAGTTTTTTATTACAATTCCACTTTTTCTTATAATTTATATTATACTTACGATTTATATTTTTATAAACATTTAAAAACACGAGTTGAATTTTCAACTCGTGTTTTTCTTTTATTATTCAAATTTTTGATTTGCAATTTTAATAGGTCCAAAAGCAGGTATTGAACGTCCGTGTGAGTCGAAAATATTACAAGAAGGATTTTTGCCAAAGCCATACCAAAGAACATGGTCTAAAACATATTCCATTTTGTAATCAAATCTAACTGTTACTCGGTTACCATCACAATAAACATCAGAAATTCCACCAAATTCAGGGAAGTCTTTGTTGCACTCGTTCGCTCTGTCAAATCCCATTGGTCGAACGCCGCCATCTAAGCTGCCGTGAACATTGTCATATTCGAGAATTGCATAAGACATATTCTCGTCATATTCATCAGGCAAAACTTCCATACTTTTAAGTTTAATTCCTGGCAAACAACCGTAAAGTTTGCCCCAGATTAAGCAATACATTGCTTCGGCAGCATCTTTACCCACAATTTCTTGCGAATCTGAACTCAAATGAATGCAGTCTGCAAGTCTATAACCAATTGTGTTAACTGTATCAAAATTTTTGATTTTTGTGTGCAAAGTTCTTTGTTGCTCACGAATATTTGTCCATCTTTGATGAGATGCTCTGTCATCAAGACCTGCCCAAGCAGTTCTTGAAATTTGCACCTGAACAAATGGCAAATCTTCTTTAAAATCGCGTCTAAAACATTCAACAAGATTTATCATATTATCGGTATAAAGAGGGTCTTTATCAGGGTGTGTGTCAGAACAACCTTGATACCAGAAAACACCTCTGCAATTAGCGCCATTCATTAAGAATCTATCATAAGTTGCAGCATAAAGCGAATGGTCAGGTCCATATTGCATTCTTTCAGGGCTCCAATGCTCATAAAGGTTTGTGCCACCATGAGCGCAAGGAATAACGCCTTGTGGAACGCCTGTTAAATCAAACATTTTTTGCGCAAAAGCTAGTCCTGGACCAACACCTTTAATATTAAAAATACCTGGTTGTGAACCCAGTTCTTGATGAACCTTGTGAATTGCCTCGCCCATATTATGCAAAGGGTGATTTGCTTTGTTCCATTTGCCTGTCATATAAAAAGCGCGAATTTTATCGTTATCGTTATGCGGAATGTTAACTTTTCTTCCAACGCCTTGCATATTTGATTGGCCGGTAAGCAACCAAACATCGCCAACATACATATCAGAGAATGTTTCATCGTCAATCGTTAATGTATAAGGTCCGCCAACACGAATGCCTTTTAAACAATATTTATCGCCCTGTTTTTCAACAGTTGGCGTTGAATATTCATCGCTGACAGAAACGGTTTTAATATCTTTATCACTTTCAAAATAAACTTCACATAGGTTATCATTAGCTCTTTGCATAACCATTCCGTTTATTAAACCTTTTGTAATCATATTAAATTATCTCTCTTCTCTAAAATATGAAAGACCTAAACTTTCTGGCGGTTGACTTTCTCTCTTCTTTCTCATACTTGTAAACACAAGAACGATAATTGTTACAATATAAGGCAACATTTTTAATAATTCTTTTCCTGCAAAACTTGTGCCTGTAATGAAACTACTTGCAATATACAAAGCGCCAAAAACAATTGAGCCAACAATTGCAAGGTTTGGTTTCCAAACTGCGAAAATAACAAGCGCAATTGCAAGCCAGCCGATAGCATCAATACAATATTCCCAGTTGCCATGGAGATAGTCCATAACAAATGAAAGACCACCAAGACCAGCAATAGCACAACCAACGCAAGTTGCAATATATCTGTAACGCGATACGCTAATGCCTGCCGCATCTGCAGTTGCAGGGTTTTCACCAACTGCGCGAAGGTTAAGACCAATACGAGTTTTGTTTAAAACAAAGGCGCAAACAAGCGCGATAACAAGCGCAAGATAAATCAAAACGCCATGTGAGAAGAAGATTTCACCAAACCAACCAAGGTCATCAGCAAAAGGCAAATTAGCAGTAAAATATTTTGTACCTTTTGTGTAAATAGCGCCTGTTTCAGAAATCATATATTCTGATAAACCAACGCCAAAGGTTGTTAAAGTAAGACCTGTAACATTTTGATTTGCGCGAAGAGTTACTGTTAAAAATGAATAGATAAGACCCATAATTGCGCTACCGAGAATAGTTGCTAAAATAGGAATAATAACAGCCAATGCAGGAATAACACCAAATTTTACTGCATCAAGATAAACATATTCTGCATAGCAACCACAAGCAGCGCCAACGCACATTACGCCAGGGATACCAAGGTTTAAGTGACCTGATTTTTCGGTTAAAATCTCACCTGTTGAGCCGAAAAGGAAGACCATACCAAGTCTTATTGCACTAACAATAAAGGCAACCATTTAATTCTTCTCCTTTCTGCTTTTTGTAAATAAGATTTTGTATTGCAAGAAGAATTCGCAACCGATAATAAAGAAAAGAATAATACCTGTTACGATTTCAGAAATTGCTTCAGGAATTCTAAAATCAGTTGAAACCTGACTTGCACCCTTATCTAAAAATACTATTAAGAATGATGTGAAAATCATAATAATTGGATTAAATTTAGCAAGCCATGAAACCATAATAGCGGTAAAACCTCTGCCACCTGCAGAAGTTGTGCTAATTGTATGGTTTGTACCACCAACAATTAAAAGACCTGCAATACCACACAAGGCGCCTGAAACAACCAATGTTCTGATAATAACTTTTTTAACATTGATACCAATGTATTTTGCGGTGTTTTCACTTTCACCAACAACAGAAATTTCATAACCTTGTTTTGTGTATTTAAGATAAATGTAAACAAGAATTGTTAAAATTGAAATAATTATAATGTTAAGCAAATAAGGTTGATTTGCGATTACAGGCAAACCATATTCAGGCATAGGTGCTAAAACACCCGAACCACTTTTTACAAAAACTTTTAAGAAAAATGCAACTAATTGAATTGCAACATAGTTCATCATAAGAGTGAAAAGCGTTTCGTTTGTATTCCATAAAGCTTTTGCAATTGCAGGAATAACAGCCCAGATAACACCTGCTAAAACAGAAGCAATTATCATTACAAGAATGAGAATTGGAGTTGGCAAACTGTCACCCAAAAACATCATAACAGAAACAGTTGCAAGACCACCAACTAAAACCTGGCCTTCAGCGCCAATGTTCCAAAATCGCATTTTAAAAGCAGGAGTAATAGCTAAAGAAATACAAAGCAAGATTACAAGCTCTTGTAACAAACTCCAAATACGAAGTGAACTACCAAATGCGCCACTTATCATTGAAGAATAAACTTCAAGCGGATTTTTCTTTGTTATAAGCGCGATAACAACGGCTGAAACAACAAGCGCAATAACAACAGCAACTATTCTTACTAAAAGGTTATAATACCAAGTTGTTTGGTCACGCTTTACAATGTGAAAAAGAGGATTATGAACTTTTTTCTGTTTTGCCATTATTTTGCACCACCCTTCTCATCGCTATCGGTTTTAATCATTAACAAACCGATTTCTTCTTTTGTAGCAGTTCTCGCATCGACAACACCGGTAACTTTACCAGCGCCGATAACAAGAATTTTATCGCAAAGCTCAAGTAAAACGTCAAGGTCTTCGCCTACAAATATAACTGCAACACCTTTTTCTTTTTGTTCATTTAAAAGGTTATAAATTGTGTAAGAAGAGTTGATATCAAGACCTCTTACAGGATAAGCAGCCATAAGAACGGTTGGAGAAGCCGCAATCTCTCTACCAACAAGAACCTTTTGAACGTTACCACCTGAAAGACGTCTTACAGGGGTTGCCGCACTTGGTGTTACAACCTCTAAATCTTCAATAATTTTATTAGCAAGGTCTTTTGGCGCCTTTCTTGCCAAGAAAAGCGAACGACCTTTTCTATAGCTACGAAGCATCATATTATCAACGATATCCATATTAGCAACAAGACCCATACCAAGTCTATCTTCAGGAACGAATGAAAGACGAACGCCTAACTCTCTTATTTGAATTGGAGTTTTATCTTTCAAATCCTCTGTTGTGTTGGTTTTTGGATTGTTGTAATAAATGTCGCCTTCTTCAACCTTTTGCAAGCCGGCAATTGCTTCTAGAAGTTCACGCTGACCACTGCCTGCAATACCTGCGATACCTAAAATTTCACCTGCGTTTGCAACAAATGAAACATTATCAAGCATTGTAACGCCTTCACGGTTTTTACAGGTTAAATCTTTAACCTCAAGTCTTGGAGCAACATTTTTTGGCTCGCTTCTGTCAATATTAAGCGAGATTTTTTTGCCAACCATCATCTCTGTTAATGATTTTTCGGTTGCTTCTTTAGTTTCAACCGTGCCGATATATTCACCTTTTCTCAAAACAGCAACTCTATCAGAAATCGCCAAAACCTCGTGAAGCTTATGGGTAATAATGATAATTGCTTTGCCGTCTTCCTTCATTCTGCGAAGAACGTTGAAAAGTTTTTGAGTTTCCTGTGGAGTAAGAACAGCAGTTGGCTCATCAAGAATAAGAATATCAGCGCCACGATAAAGAACTTTGATGATTTCAACAGTTTGCTTTTCAGAAACTGACATATCATAAACTTTTTTATCAGGGTCGATTTCAAAACCATACATTTCGCTGATTTCTTTTACTTTTTTAGCGCTTTCTTTAATGTCATACTTCTTTTCGTCATCAAGACCTAAAACAATGTTTTCGGTGGCAGAAAAAACGTCAACAAGTTTAAAATGTTGATGAATCATACCGATTTTATAATCAAAAGCATCTTTAGGAGAGGCAATAACAACCTCTTCGCCATCAATGAAAATCTGACCTTCATCAGGAAAATAAATACCTGAAATCATATTCATCAAGGTAGTTTTGCCACTTCCGTTTTCACCGAGAATAGACAAAATTTCACCTTTTTGAACATCAAGATTAACATTTTTATTAGCGATAACACTGCCGAAACTTTTTGTTATATTTTTTAATTCAATAGCGGGTGTTCGCATTCTATTAACCTCCTGAAAAATAATTTTCAAAACTACATTTTTTTATATAAAAATGCAATTTTCAAAATTATTAATCTTAAAATAAAAACAATTGTAGGCGGGGCAAATAACTTGTCCCGCCTATAATTATTGTTTAAATTAGAATTTTTCGTTCAAGAGTGTGATACCATCGATTCTTAAATCGAAGTAAGGAGCTGAACGATATTCTGATTCATGGAAGTAACCATCTTTGATAACTTCTGTATCAGGAGCAAATGCAGCGTCTGTGTCAACGTCTGCTTTGTATGATTTGAGTTCTTTACCTTCAACTGTGAAAGCAGATGTATCAAATACTTTGATAGAACCATCTTTAAGACCATCAACAGTTTCTTGGATTTTTTCAACTGTGCCTTCAGCTGCAACATCGAGGTTGATACCTGTAAGAACTACAGAACCTTCTTCGATACCACCACACCAGTCAGCAGCGATTTTTTCGCCTTTAACAACTTGACCGATGATGTAGTTGTAGTAAGGAGCCCAGTCAATTCTTGAAGAAACGATGAATGTTTCAGGACAAGCATCATATGTGCTACCATTGTAAGAAACGTTAGGAACGCCTGCAGCTTCGCAAGTTGAAGGAGCGCCCATTGAGTCAGCGTGTTGAGAAATGAGCTTGCAATCTTTAGCAACTAATGCTTCAGCAGCATTTTTCTCTTCTGTTGCATCATACCAAGAACCTGTGAACTGAACGTCCATAGTAACTGTTGGGCAAACTGATTTTGCGCCAAGGAAGAATGATGTGTAACCAGAGATAACTTCAGCGTATGTATAAGCGCCTACATAACCCATTTTAGCTTCTTCAGCAGTAAATTCGCCAGCTTCGATCATTTCGTTAAGTTTCAAACCAGCAGCAACACCTGCTAAGAATCTACCTTCATAGATATTAGCGAAAGCATTGTGGAAGTTGTCAAGACCTTCTGTGTGAGCCATTGTACCAGTAGCATGACAGAATTCAACTTCTGGGAATTCTTTAGCTGCTTTGAGCAAGAATGATTCGTGACCGAATGAGTTAGCAAATACAACTTTACAACCTTCGTTAACGAGGTCTTTAGCTGCTACGTAACATTCGTCACCTTCAGGAATGTTAATTTTAACGATAACTTGTTCGTCTGTAAGACCGAGAGCTTCTTTAACTGTATCAACAGCGTCAAGGAAGTTAAGGTCATAAGTTGAATTTTCATCATGTAAGCAGATGAAACCGATTTTGAAGTCTTCAGGAACTTCATAGTCAGCTTTTAATTCAACAGGTGCGATTGGTGCTTCGCTCATGCCTTTTGCTTCGCCGCCTTCTTTAGCGCAGCTAGCAAAAGCAAACAACATAACCAAAGCTAAAACGATTGCGAGTAACTTTTTCATTTTTTAATTCCTCCTAAAAATGAATAGATTAATAAATTTTGTAAAACTAAAGAATAATCTTACTATATAATTATAAAAAATTTAAACAAATAAGTCAATTAAATAAGTTAAAAAAAGTTAACAAATTTTTAAAAATTATTTGTCTATTTTCAACAATTTTTGACACGTGTTATTGTTTAAATCGCAAGATTTATTTTTAAAAAATCCTTTATAAAAAATTTTATTTTGCCAATACTATTTTTGGAGGGATTTTTTTGCAATATAATACAAAAGTTGAAATTTGTGGTGTTAACACAGCAAATTTACCGGTTTTAAAGGAAGCAAAAAAGAGAGAGTTGTTATTAAAGGTAAGGCAGGGCAATAAAAAAGCAAGAGAAGAATTAATAACAGGAAATTTAAAGTTGGTTTTATCGGTAATAAGGCGTTTTGCCGCAAGGGGTGAAAATCCAGACGACCTTTTTCAAGTGGGTTGCATAGGGCTTATCAAAGCGATTGATAATTTTGATGTAAATCTTGAAGTAAGGTTTTCAACTTATGCCGTGCCAATGATTATTGGAGAAATAAGACGCTATCTTAGAGATAACAATTCAATTCGTGTTAGTAGGTCTTTAAAAGATATTGCATATAAAGCAATGCAATCAAAAGAAGCGTTTATTGCAACTAACGGCAAAGAGCCAACTATTGAAGAATTGGCAAAAGAGTTAAATCTCGAACGCCAAGAGGTTGTTTTGGCGCTTGAAGCAATAGCAATGCCTGTTAGTTTATATGAGCCGGTTTATTCAGATGGCGGTGATACAATTTATGTTTTAGACCAAGTTGGCGATAAAAATGATGATGAAAATTGGATTGATGAAATTCTTTTTAAAGAATCTATGAAAAATCTGCCCAAAAGAGAAAAAGCAATTATAAATTTGCGTTTTTTTCAGGGCAAAACTCAAACAGAAGTTGCCGAAGAAATCGGCATTTCCCAAGCGCAAGTGTCACGCCTTGAAAAAGGTGCTTTGCGCCATATAAAAAACCATAATTAAAAGGCACCAAAAGGTGCCTTTTTTATATGTATTTATTTATTTCTAAAAGTTGCTTTTTAGTTGAAACCCCAAGCTTGCTATAAATATTTTTATTATGGAATTTCAATGTGTTTTCTTTAATGTTAAAAGATTCAAGAATCTCTTTTGTTGTAACCCTATTAATATGCGCTTCAAAAATTGCTTTTTCTGTTTTTGTTAAGCTTTCAACACCCAAAACAAACATTTCAATTTGCTCTTTAGATATCTGCGCGTTTTTTAAATCAATATCTAAAGATAAAGCGTTATTTTCTTTAACCGATTGATTTTGATTTAATGCGTAATATAACGCCAATAAAAACAGTTCAGTAATAAGATAAGAGATTGAAAGAAATTCAAATTGAAATCTTGAAATTTGCTCAAAAAACCAAACGCCAATATTAACAGTTGTTGCAAGTGCTAAAAAGATTGAAGAAGCAGTATCAACAACTGCTTTTTTGATAAATGCATAAACAGTTGTTGCAACAATAACTACATAATATAAAAGCAAGAAAAGTGTATAAGCGCTATGCATTGGGCCGTAAACTTTATTAAGAACGGTTGCTCCGTTTACAACTTCAAGCGTAACTTCCTTGTAATAAATAGTTGAATAACCCGGGCTTGCCGCTATAAAAAACATAACAATACTTACAGCAATCAAAACAATCGGCAACGCCTTTTTATAATTGATTTTTGCAACATTTAATAAAATCATAAAAATAGAAAGTGGCAAAAAAGCCGAGCCAAGATATGAAATTCTGTTTGCTAATAATGCTTCGCTTAAAGTTTTAGAAACCGAAAGTGAAAAATAACCAACATTAACTACAAACACTGCCGAAAACAAACAAATAAACCAAGCATTTATTTTCTTTATTAAAGAGCAACCCCAAACAAGCGGAATCAAAGAAAGAATAGCAATAACACCATAAATAACACAAACACTGATTTCTTTATTCATAATATTCTCCTAAAAAATGTTGTGTTTATTATACCACATCAAAACAACCTCGTCAAGTTTTAAGAAACTACACTTTTTCCCACACTTTTTTAAAAAATAATTTGCAATCCCACACTTTTTGTGTGGTGACATTAAGATTAAGTAATTTTATAATATGATTGAAGATTAAATAATCTTTAAAAAACTTTTAGGAGGTAATACTTATGAAAAAAGTATTAAAAATTACATTGGCATTGTCGCTCGTTTTCATAACAGTTTTCTCTGTTTCACCATTAGTATTAGCGGCATACACACCTGAAAATTGTCCGCAAGTAAAAAGCACTGGCAAACATAGATTTGATTATAGCGATACTTGTTATTATTGTGGCGCTAAATGTCCGCATGATGGCGAGGTAAGTTTTACTGGTGACTATGAAGCAAAAGACAATAAGCATTATAAAAAGTATCAATGCAAAATTTGTTATGATTATGTTTATGCTACAACCGGCGAAGCTTGTAAACCTGAATACACAAAAGACAGTGGCGATAGACACAGAATAATGTGTAAAGTTTGTGGCGACATTCAATATGGCGATTGTGTTTATAAAACAGTTTACAAGTCAGATGATGATAAATATCACGAAGCAGAAACCTTCTGTACTGTTTGTAAAACTTATAAACAAACTGTTGGCGCATCATCACCATCAAGCAAACATACTTATAAAAACAACAAATGTACAGTTTGTGGATTTGTAAAAATCATTCCTGGTAAAACAGGCGCTAAAACTTTTAAATGCATATCTGCTAAAAAAGTTAAAAGAACAATCCCTGCTCATTGGGATCAAAACTGGAACTGGATTCCTGCAAAAAGTTATTATGTTTATGTTTACAAATTCAAAGTAAAACTCAAAAAAGCTAACAAAGCTGAACATTATGTAGTTTCAGATAAAAAAGCTGTGTTTGCAACAAATGAAAGCGGAAATAGACAAACAAGCAAAAAAGTTTCGTTTACATATGTTTTCGAATCAAGCAAACCAAAGAGCAAAGTAAATCTTTATCTTTCAGCTGTAAGTAAATCAGGAACAGCAGGTAAAGTAGTTAAAAAAGCAGTTAAATTTAGTAAAGTTAAATAATTGATTAAAAGCAAAAAGTCCGCAGAAACTCTGAGGACTTTTTTGCAAAAGGAGAAATGGAAAATGAAATTAACTAAAAAAGCATTCTCAATCGTTTTATGTTTGGTACTAGCAATGTCTTTTGTTGTTGCTGTGCCGGCAAGCGCAAGAACCTATGCTGTAATTGAGTTTGAAGGTCTTGATTTGCCTGTTCCAGATAAAACCCCTGACTTTGAGATAAATTCTTTATGCGAAGATTATGATGTAATGAATTTTGCAGGTAATAATATGATCATCTGGATAGAGGAAGATGAAGGATTTGAAATGGGCTACAATGATACGTTTGTTGATGGTCGTGATTACAGAGTAAAAATTTATCTCGAGCCAACAAGCAATCAGGTTGAAATCGTTGAAGGCGCAAAATTTATGATGGATAATTCAGGTCTTGATTGGTATATTTATCAAGATTCAAACGGAATTTATGCGCAAAAATATTTTGATACTTGTGGCGAGATAAAAAACGCTTGTGTTTATATTGATGAACCTGTTGTTGGCGCAAAACCTGATTTTTCGCTCACTCACGACAACAGATTTGTGGCTGAAGGCAATGTGAATCCTACAAAAAATGGTGTTTCTTGGTATGATATTACTGACGATAAATATCTAATTTCAGGAACAAATGATGTTTTTAAAGCAGGTCACGAATATAAAGTTGTTTTCAATTTAAGAAGCTATGAAAGCAAATTTGTTGAAGGCGGAAAAATTACAGTTAATCGATATAGCGGTGTAGTTGAAATTTTAGCTGAAAGCTTTGCAAATGTTGAATATACATTCGCTCAATTAGAAGGACCTTCTCACACTTGCGCCCCTGAATTTGTAGCGCCTGAACCACCTAAATGTGATAAAGAAGGTCATATCGGCTATTATCTTTGTGAATGTGGTAAAATTTATTGGGATGATCAAGCAACAGATGAAGCACTTGAACCAGACCTTTCAATTCCTGCAACTGGCCATAGCGAAGTAATAGTTCCTGGCAAAGATGCTACTTGTACTGAAAAAGGATTAACAGAGGGCAAAAAATGTGAAATTTGTGGTGTGGTTACAGTTGAGCAAAAAGAAATTGCAACTATCGGTCATAAAGAAATTATTGTGCCTGGCAAAGATGCTACTTGTACTGAAACAGGTTTAACCGAAGGCAAAAAATGTGAAGTTTGTGGCACAGTTACAGTAGAGCAAACAGTTATTGACAAAACAATTCATGGCGCTATAAAAATCCCTGAAAAAGCACCAACTTATTTTGATAAAGGGTTGACAGAAGGGTTAAAATGTGTATTTTGCGGAGTTGTTTTATCAAAGCAAAAAACAGTTGCTAAGTTAACTCTTGCAAAGGTTACAGGTCTTAAGGCAAAAACTTCTAAAAAAGGTCAAGCAACTGTAACATATAAAAGAGTTGCAGGCGCAACAGGTTATATTATTGAATATTCAACTAAAAAGAATTTTGCTAAAAAGTCAACCAAACAATTGGTTATCAAAAAAGGTAAAACTCTAAAAGCAACTCTTAAAAAATTAGCCAAAGGAAAAACATATTACATAAGAGTTAAAGCTTTTGTAAAAGCAAACGGCAAAGAAGCTTTTGCAAAATACAGCGCGAAAGTTTCAATCAAAGTTAAATAATTGATTAAAGATAAAAAGGTGTTCTGTAAAAGAACACCTTTTTTTGTATAATGAAAACCACTTGAAAAGTCGCGTGGTTCAGTAGAGGCTTTTGCCGATGAGCAGTTTCGTCGCAGTGATAAGGCCCCCTTGTGTAAAGGGGGCTGGATTTTTGCGAAGCAAAAAGACTGGGGGATTGTTTGTGAATTTAAATTTATATTAGTTGTATTAGTTCACAATCCCTCCGTCAAAAATCAAAGATTTTCGCCACCTTTCTAA
>JAZRPX010000040.1:0-10268 GCA_045649445.1 Acutalibacteraceae bacterium
TACCTTCCAAAAAATCCCGAATGCGAGTTTTAGTGAAGAGTGAAAAGTGAATAGTGAAAAAGTAAAATCCCGAACGCTTTCGCATTCGGGATTTTTGGAGGGGCCACCCAGATTCGAACTGGGGATAAGGGTGTTGCAGACCCGGGCCTTACCACTTGGCGATGGCACCATTTGTATAAAAAGGACGCAAAATTAAATTTTTGCGTCCTTTTGTTTTGGAGCGGATTACGAGGCTCGAACTCGCTACCTCAACCTTGGCAAGGTTGCGCTCTACCAGATGAGCTAAATCCGCATATAAAGAATATGAAGCATATTACTGAAAATCAGAGGCGTCATATTCTTTGGTGCCTCCGGTCGGAATCGAACCAACGACACGAGGATTTTCAGTCCTCTGCTCTACCAACTGAGCTACAGAGGCGTAATTGGCGACTCGGAAGGGACTCGAACCCTCGACCTCTAGCGTGACAGGCTAGCGTTCTAACCAGCTGAACTACCGAGCCACAAATGGTGGGAACAACAGGGCTCGAACCTGTGACCCCCTGCTTGTAAGGCAGGTGCTCTCCCAGCTGAGCTATGCTCCCATCTCTGGCCTGTCGCACTGGGGTTTCTCGTTGCGACGTTTGATATATTAACACATCGCAAAACATTTGTCAAGAGTTTTTTTAAAAATTTTTTAATTTTTTTTAAAAAAGTTAAAATAGCCCTTATTTAAAGGTTAATATCGAGGTGACCAATAGCCCTCTGCATCTGAATAAGCAGTGTTATCTCCGCCTGCAGTTGCATAAGTAAAACTTGATGTTTGTTTGTTATTTTTAGTTTTAGTAGGTTTTTTAGTTGTAATAGTTTTTTCTGTTGTAGTTGTCTTTTTAGTTGTAGTAGTTTTTTTAGTTTCTTTATCAATAACTAAAGGTTCTTCTTCGGTTTCTTCAGTTTCTTTTGTACCATCAACAACAATAGTTTTATCAGGACCATCATTTTTTGATGTATCAACAACACTTTCAGTTGTGGTTGTTGTAGTTGTTTCAACTGTTGGTTCATTTGTATCGTTACAAGCAGTTAATGTGAGTGTAGCGAATACACATATAAATAATATTAAACTTAAAACTTTTTTATTCATGATTTTGTTCTCCTTTTTTAACTATATAAATAATTTTTTCGCTTGTATTATTAGGGGATTTAAAAGAAAAGAAATCCCTTATTTCTAAAATTTCAAGATTTGCTTGTGATAAAGCAATTTTAATTTCTTCATCAGAATAAGCGCGCTCGTTAAAGTTTTCATTAAAACTAATTGAATTACCATCGTTTTGGCTAATGTTAAAAGTTAAATCAATATTAACAATGTTATCTTCTAACAGTTTGTTTTGCCAAGTTAAATAAATATTTTCACTTTCATCGGTAAAAATATTATTTGCAAGAATTTTTTTGTGTTTATAAACCGTGTTAACATCAAAAAACATCAATCCACCTGGCTCTAAAAATAAAGCCATTTTTGAAATTGCAGTTTTAAACTTTTCAAAATCGGTTATATGATTAAGCGAATCAAGCGTACAAAAAACCGTGTCAATCGTGCCGTAAAGGTCTAATTCACATAAATCCTGACAAATAAGAGTAGTACCAATCGGCAACTTTTCTCTTGCAACTGATAACATCTCATTTGAATTATCAACGCCGATAACATCGAGCTTGTGCTTGATTAATTCATTTGTGAAATTACCGGTGCCACAAGCAGCATCTAAAACAAGCTTTGGCTTGTGCGAATACTTCTTGCAAAGTTTTAATAAACGTTTGCATAGTTTTTTATAATCAACATCGCTTATAAATTCATCATAAACCCAAGCAAATGAATTGTAAGAATCGTTCATAAGTTTTGAAGACCTCTCTTGAATGTAAAAATATTTTAACATAATTATATTAAAATGTCAAATATAAAGGAGAGTAAAATTTTTCAGTTTTTGTATAAAATTGCAGTTTTTTAAGTTTATTTGTTAATTTTTTGTCAATTGTTATAAAAATAAAGAAATCCAATAAAAATATATTGATTTAAATTGGTATATGATGTATAATTAGGACAAGTGTAGTATAAGGGGAAATTTGAGGTTTTGCTCCTTGTACAACCCCAAAATTTAATTAAGGAGGCCATTATATGAGTCTTAATCTCTTGAGCATTATGGACGGTACAAAAACCCTTGAAACTGGTTTTACAACTAGCGAATTAGGTCAAGTTGTAGCGCTTGGTGTAGGTATAGTATTTTTTGGACTTATTTGCATCGTGCTTTTATGCTCTGTGATGTCTGCGCTTTTGAAAACATCAAATAAACCGCAGGCGCCAACTGCTGAAGTGGTAACCCAAACAGCAGAACCAATTGCTAATAAACAAGAACTCGTTGCTGTTGTATCTGCTGTTATTGCAGAAGAAATGGGAACAGATGTTGAAGCAATTAGAATCAAATCAATTAAAAGAATATAATTTGTTTTAAAAGAAAGGTAAATTTATTATGAAAAACTATAAAGTAATCGTAAACGGTACTGCTTATGAAGTAGCAGTAGAAGAAATTTCAGCAGCAGATGTAAAAACAGTAGAAGCAGCTCCTGCTAAAGAAGAAGCACCAGCACCAGCTCCTGCAGCAGCACCAGTAGCAGCACCAGCAGGTGGCGAAACAGTAACAGCTCCAATGCCTGGTACAATTCTTGATGTTAAAGTTAAAGAAGGCCAAGCAGTAAAATCAGGTGATATTCTCGTGATTTTAGAAGCTATGAAAATGGAAAACGAAATTTTTGCTCCTTGTGATGGCACAGTAGCAGGCCTTTCAGTTTCAAATGGCGCTACAGTTGATTCAGGCGCAGTTATTTGCTCAATTCAATAATTTTCTTGAATTGAATAAATAATGAAGGAGGAAAATTTAAAATGCAACAATTTTTAGATTCTATCGTGGCGTTTTTTAGTCAAACCGGCTTTTTCGGTATGTCTGATTGGAGAACACCAGTAATGCTTTTAATTTCTTTCGTGTTGCTTTTCTTGGCAATTGTTAAGAAATTTGAGCCATTACTTTTATTACCTATCGCTTTTGGTATGTTGCTTACAAACTTGCCAATGGCAGAATTATATCACCCTGAATTATTCGCAGGCGGTCACGTTCATTGGGATATGTTCGGTGGTGCAACAGTTATTAACACAGCTAATATTAATCCTGAACTTGTTAGTCAAATGTTTGTTACACAAGCAGGTGATGTTTTTATTGGTGGTACACAATACTTTTTAGGTCATATTACTGATATTGCATCATTATCGGGCGAGGTTATGATTAATACAGCAGGCCAAATTATTGATGCAGCATCAAAAGCAGTAGTTGCAGAGAATGCTACAATCGCAATTGAGCTTACAGGTTCACATGTATTAGATGGCGTTCTTTACTATGGTTCTATTCCGGTAGCAACCGATGCAGCAGCAATTTCAGCAGGTCTTTTAGACTATTTGTATTTAGGCGTTAAACTTGGTATTTATCCTTGCCTTATCTTCTTTGGCGTAGGCGCTATGACTGACTTTGAGCCACTTATTGCTAATCCTAAATCATTGCTTTTAGGCGCAGCAGCTCAAATCGGTATCTTTATTACATTTATCGGCGCTATGTTAATGGGATTTGATGGTAACGCAGCTTCATCTATCGGTATTATCGGTGGTGCAGATGGCCCAACAGCTATTTATACAACATCAATCTTAAAACCTGAATTATTAGGTCCAATCGCAGTTGCCGCTTATTCATATATGGCGCTCGTTCCTGTAATTCAACCGCCAATTATGAAACTTCTTACAACTAAGAAGGAAAGACAAATTGTTATGAAACCTCTTCGTCAGGTTTCAAAAAGAGAGAAGATTATCTTCCCAATCGTTATTACAGTTTTCGTAGCGCTTTTAGTTCCATCAGCAGCTCCACTCGTTGGTTCACTTATGCTTGGTAACTTATTTAAAGAATCAGGTGTTACTGAAAGACTTTCAAAAACAGTTCAAAATGAATTGATGAATATTGTTACAATCTTCCTTGGTGTAACAGTTGGTGCAACTGCAACTGCAGAAGCATTCTTAAAACTTGAAACTATCAAGATTCTTGCAATGGGCGTTGTAGCGTTCGCACTTGGTACTGCAGGTGGCGTATTACTTGCTAAATTC
The DNA here is from genome assembly GCA_045649445.1 of Acutalibacteraceae bacterium. Lineage (GTDB taxonomy): Bacteria > Bacillota > Clostridia > Oscillospirales > Acutalibacteraceae > RUG11462. Next base: position 4,166 of record JAZRPX010000040.1, read on the forward strand.
ATGAACTTGTTTATGAAAAATAAAATTAACCCACTTATCGGTTCTGCAGGCGTTTCTGCTGTTCCAATGGCAGCTCGTGTATCACAAGTTGTTGGTCAAAAAGAAAACCCATCAAACTTCCTCTTGATGCATGCTATGGGTCCAAACGTTGCAGGTGTAATCGGTTCTGCTATCGCAGCAGGCGTTCTTATCGCTATATTCGGTTAAGGAGAATAAATTATGGCTAAAAATCCATTGAAAATTACAGATACCGTTCTTCGTGACGCTCATCAATCACAAGCGGCAACAAGAATGCGTATTGAAGATATGATTCCAGCGCTCAAACAGTTAGACGAAATCGGCTACTGGTCGCTCGAGTGTTGGGGTGGCGCAACATTTGATGCTTGTATGAGATTTTTAAATGAAGATCCATGGGAGCGTTTGCGTACATTAAAAGAGCATTTGCCAAACACAAAATTACAAATGCTTTTTAGAGGTCAAAACATTTTAGGTTATAAACATTATGCTGATGACGTTGTTGATGCATTCTGTCGTCTTTCAATTAAAAACGGTATCAATGTTGTAAGAATTTTTGATGCTCTTAATGACCCAAGAAACTTGCGCCAAGCAATTGAAAGCACTAAAAAATATGGTGGTATTGCTGAATGTGCTTTATCATATACAACAAGCCCAATTCATAATGAAGACTATTTTGTAAAAGTAGCGCAAGAATTGGCTGAAATGGGTGCTGATATTATTTGTATCAAAGATATGGCAAACTTGCTTTTACCTTATGATGCATATTCACTCGTTAAAAAGTTAAAAAAAGAAGTTGGCCTTCCTGTTCATCTTCATACTCATAATACAACAGGTACAGGTGATATGACACTTCTTAAAGCAGCAGAAGCAGGTGTTGATATCGTTGATACAGCGCTTTCACCACTCGCTAATGGTACTGCTAACCCATCAACAGAATCTCTTGTTGCTGCACTTCAAGGTAGCCCTCGTGATACAGGTCTTGACCTTTCTAAATTCACAGAGCCAGCAGCACACTTTAGAAAAATTGCTGAAAAATTAAAATCAGAAGGCATTTTAGACCCTAAAGTATTGAATGTTGATACAAATACACTTTTGTATCAAGTACCAGGTGGTATGCTTTCAAACCTTTTATCACAACTCAAACAAGCTAATGCTGAAGATAAATTCTATGATGTATTAGCAGAAATTCCAAGAGTTCGTGAAGATTTTGGTTTCTTGCCACTCGTAACTCCAACTAGCCAAATTGTTGGTACACAAGCAGTTATGAACGTGCTTTCAGGCGAGAGATATAAAATGATTCCAAAAGAATCAAAAGGTGTTTTACATGGTGATTATGGTAAAGTTCCTGGCGAAATCAATGAAGAAGTTCGCAAAAAAGCAATTGGTGATGAAGAACCAATTACTTGCAGACCTGCAGATTTGTTAGAGCCAGAGCTTGAGAAATACACTGAAGAAGCAAAAGACCTTGCTAAATGTGAAGAAGATGTATTATCTTATGCACTCTTCCCACAAGTTGCTGGTAAATTCTTGAGTGAGCGTAACAACAAAACTGAAACTCCAACAGTAGATGAAAACGGCGTTAGAGTTTTATATGTTGATGCTTCAAATATCTAACTTTTAAAACAAAATTAAAAATCCTATTGAGCAAACGCTCAATAGGATTTTTTGTTTGTTAAAATTATATGTATTTACCTTTGTTGTATTGATAAATAATATATGGCGAAATAATTATCCTAAACAGAATATATAAAACTTTACCTATTAGTCTGAAAGGAAAAAATAAATACCAAAAAATTGTTTTTTTCATCTTTACAACAACATTTTTATATTCCTGACAACCTTCGCAAAGATATAATTCTTTTGAAAGAACATATTTCGACTTTGGTAAATCTAATTCATTTAGTTTGTTCCAACATTTATAACAAAATTCAGCCAAAAAATCATCTCCTTATTCATCACCAACATTCGTTGGTATATTCATAATTATAATACTATATACTTTATATGTCAAGAACAATTGTAGGTGGTATAAAATTATGTATACTTTATCTAACAGATTAAAAGAATTAAGAAAAGCCAAGGGTTTAACTCAAAATCAAGTAGCAATATATTGTGATATTACTGAAAAAACGTATCAAAATTACGAGTTGATGACACGAGAACCAAAGATATCTATTCTAATGAGAATTGCAGATTTATATGATGTTTCGCTTGATTATCTTGTTGGAAGAACAGATAAAAAATAATAAAAATCCTATTGAGCAAACGCTCAATAGGATTTTTTAGTTTATAAAATTTATTTTGTAAATGTATCATTATAGTTATCAATACATTCTTTGATTATTCTTATTGCCTCGTCTTGACCTTTAACCGCCTTAACATCAGTTGGCACGCCTTCGAGCGCCTTGTAAACTTCAAAAAAGTTTGAAACTTCGTTAAAAATATGTTGTGGCAACTGCAAAATCGAATCATAACAGTTGTAAGAAGGGTCTTGAACAGGCACAGCAATAATCTTTTCGTCATACGCTTCACCGTCAGTCATTTCCAAAACGCCGATTGGTTTGCATTCAACAAGCGTAAGAGGAATGATTGATTCTTGACATAAAACAAGAACATCTAACGGGTCTTTATCATCTGCATAAGTGCGAGGAATAAAACCATAGTTAGCAGGGTAGTGGGTAGATGTGTAAAGCACCCTGTCAAGTCGTAAAAGTCCTGTTTCTTTGTCAAGCTCATATTTGTTTTTACCACCTTTTGAAATTTCAATAATAGCGGTAAACTTTTCAGGTGAAATTCTATCAGGATTTATATCATGCCATATATTCATTTGGCTACTCCTTTATTTTTTAGTAATAGCATCAATCATTCTTTGGTCTAAAACTTCGTTGTTTTTGCCAGTAATTCTTGCAAAACCTCTGTAAGACCAAACTGCGTGACCGATTCCAAGTTCGTTGAAAATATCAATAATATCGGTAAGCCATCTAATAGCACTGTCATCATCGGCAAGGTTTATAACACCAAATTCACCACAATAAAGTGGAACATCGTGTTCTTCGATAAATTCATAAGCAGCTTTTAAGAAAACTTTCATTGCTTCTTTGTCAACAACTTCGAAATTTTCAGGAAGCCACATATCATTCATCATTTTAAAGTAGTCCATATGCTCTTTTGTTCTGAATGGGTAAGTTACATTACGTTGATAAGCAACATAATCTGGCTCCCAAGGTGCGCGTTGATGTGTGAAAATAATAGGCGCATAGCAATGGAAGTTGTAAATAAGTCTTTCATCATCAACAAATGTCAAGTTTTTAAGCTCGTCAACACTATTCCAACGGTTAGAACCAATTATGATTTTTCTTTCAGGTGAAATAGAATGAATAAGTTCAACTGCTTTAGGCCAAAGCTTGTTCCATGGCTCGCTTTCTTCTAAAACAAGTTCATTAAGAAGTTCAAAAACAAGATTGTCACCGTGATGTTTATATCTGTTAGTAAACATCTCCCAAATGTTTAAAAATACTTTTTGTTGGTCTTCACTTGTAAAAAGTGAGTTTTTCTGCTTGTCATATTTATTCCAAAAAGCATAACCAGGTGTGTGATGTAAATCAAGAACAACATTAAGACCATATTTTTTAGCAGTATCAATAGCAAAATCTGCATATTTCAAACCATCTTCTAAATATTCGCCTGTTTCAGGATTATAGAAAATAGGGTAGTCAATAGGCAAACGAACATGGTCGCAACCCCATTCTTTGATTCTCTTGAAATCACTTTCTTGTATGTAGGTTGACCAATAACCATCGTTGTCATTTCTTTCATACTGTGAAATCCAGTGACCAAGGTTAACACCTGTCATATATCCTTCTAATTTTCTCATAATTATTTTGTCTCCTTATCTGTTTGAGTTGCTGCCTCAAACGCTTTTTTTATTGTTCTAACTCCGATAACTTCTATCGAAGATTTAGCCTTATTAGATAAACTTTCAACGTTGTGAATAGGAATAATACAACGTTTAAAACCAAGCCGAGCGGCTTCTAAAACTCTGCTTTCAGCGTTAACAACTGTTCTAACTTCACCTGCAAGACCAATCTCGCCAAAAGCAATAACATCTTCTCTTATAACAACATCTTTCATACTTGAAATTAAAGATAAAACAATTGGTAAATCAACAGCAGGTTCTTGCAATTTCAATCCACCAACTATGTTAACGTAAGCATCAAATGCCGAAAGGTGAAAACCAACACGTTTTTCAAGCACGGCCAAAAGCAAACTCAATCGGTTATAATCAAAACCTGTTGAAGTTCTTCTGGCGTTTCCGTATCCGCTTTGAGCAACAAGCCCTTGAACTTCTGCTAAAATAGGTCTAGTGCCCTCTAAAACACAAGCAACGCAAGTGCCTGGAACATTTTTCGGTCTGCCTGAAATGAGCATTGTTGATGGGTTTTCAACCTCGCGAAGACCTTTATCATACATCTCAAAAACGCCTATTTCATTAGTAGAGCCAAATCTGTTTTTAACAGCTCGAAGCACCCTGTATGTGAGATTTTTTTCACCCTCAAAATAAAGAACAGCGTCAACAATATGTTCAAGCACTTTAGGTCCTGCAATAGCACCGTCTTTGTTAACATGTCCAACAATAATAATTGGAATGTCAAGCGATTTTGCCGTGTTAAGATAAGCGTTTGTGCTTTCTCTAACCTGCGCAACAGAGCCAGGCACACTTGAAATTGCGCTTATAGACATAGTTTGAATAGAGTCAATCATAACAATGTCTGGTTTTATTTCGCAAATATAATCGTTAACAGTTTCAACATCCGTTTCAGTAAGCACAGTAAGGTTTTCTGTTGTAACGCCAAGTCTGTCAGCGCGAAGCTTTAACTGGCGTTTTGATTCCTCGCCCGAAACATATAAAACCTTTAAATTTTTGCCAAGATATTGGCAAACTTGTAAAATAAGCGTTGATTTACCAATGCCAGGGTCACCCGAAAGCAAAACAAGAGAACCTTTAACAATGCCACCACCGAGCACTCTATCAAATTCTTTCAGCCCTGTTTTATAACGGCTTTCTTTATCAGTTGTAATGTCATTAAGACCTACAGCAATCGCGCTTTTTTTGATTTTTGGAGTAGCAGATGAATTGGTAGGGGAATCATCAACAATTTCTTCAATAAAAGTGTCCCAACTTCCGCAATTTGTACATTTGCCTTGCCATTTTGGTACTTTTGCGCCACATTCACTACAAACAAAAACCGATTTTAATTTAGCCATTAATCGTAGTATTCCTTCCCATTAATATTCCATTTAAAATACAAAAATTAAGTTTGTTTTGATAATTTTTATCTAAAAGTTGTTTTAGTTCATTGTAATTAGACATAAACCCACATTCAACCAATACAGCAGGTTTTGTTGTGTGATACATAAGATATATATTTTTCTCGCAACCTTTAACAATTCGTGTGTTTTGCGGTTGCAATTTTTCTTTAACAAAGTTTTGAATATTTTCTGCAAAAACCTTGCTTTGCTGATTTGTTTGCCCAAAAAACACCTGTGTACCAGAATATTTTTCAATTTGAAATATATTCTGATGCAAACTTATAAAACATTCAATTTCGGTGTTTTCAATCAAATTCAATCTGTTTTTGATATCGCTAACCTTTTTTTCTCGTATGGTATTAAGCCCGTTATCTTGTGTGCCATCATCAGAAATCCTAGTCATAACAACTGAAAAACCGTATGCCTTTAAAAATTGTTCAAGCGAAAGAGCAAAGTTTAAATTTATGTCTTTTTCTAAAACATCGCCTTTTACAGCGCCACCATCAAAACCACCGTGGCCAGCATCTACAATAATAATCGGCCGAATGTGTTTTGATACAGTATTAACTGTATTGATTTTTTGTTGAGTTTCAATATTATTGCAAATTAAAATTGTAGCAGAAATACAAACAAAACAAATAAACTTTTTCAATAAATCCACCTCACAATATTTATATGTGAAATGGCAAAATTTTATATATTTTATTTTACCACAAATTGAAAAATTTGCAACATCTTTTTATTAATTTTTTGTTTCGCTTTCGGCTTGTGTTTT
>JAZRPX010000041.1:0-8646 GCA_045649445.1 Acutalibacteraceae bacterium
GGGTGAACTGACTTCCTCAAAAGGCGTAAGTATGGGTGACAGAAAATCGGGACAACTTCTTTCGATTTCCGATTGTGAACGCCCTGCAGCTTCACAGCTTTTCGGCGACAGTCCGTCAGTTATGGCTGAAGCGGCTGAAGAAGCGTTGAAATACAAACCTGATTTTATTGATATAAATATGGGTTGCCCTGCTCCGAAAGTTGCTAACAACGGTGGTGGTAGTGCATTGATGAAAGACCCAAAATTAGCTGCGCAAATAGTAAAGGCAGTTAAAGAAATCTCAACTGTGCCTGTTACTGTTAAAATGAGAGCCGGTTGGGATAACGAAAATATCAACGCAGTTGAATTAGCAAAGTATTGCGAAGAAGCCGGCGCAGATGCGATTACTGTTCACGGTAGAACTCGTCCTCAAATGTATTCTCCACCTGTTAATCTTGATATTATTAAAGATGTAAAGGCGGCAGTTTCAATTCCTGTTATCGGCAACGGTGATATTAGAGATGCTAATGACGCTGCAAAAATGTATGAATATACAAACTGTGATTTGGTTATGGTTGGCAGAGCGGCTTGTGGCGCGCCTTGGATTTTTCAGCAGATCGATGCTTACTTAAACGAAACAAGATATATTCCTGACCCACCTATTTCCGAGCGAATGTTACTTCTTATGCGACAAGTAAAAAACATGATAGATTACAAAGGCGAATACATTGCAATGCGCCAAGCAAGAACACAAGCAGCGTTTTATATGCGTGGTATTAAAGGCGCTTCTAGTTATAGAAGAGAATGTGGCGAACTTAAAACATTTTCAGATTTAGAGCGACTTTGCTACAAAGTTTATGAAGAACATAAAGATGATGATTTGATTATTGACTAAAAAAAGACTTCTCTTAACGAGAAGTCTTTTTTTCATAGTTTTTATCCATAAAACACATATACAATAAAACATAGAAATTCACTAAAAAGCTTATCAAAGAAAGTATTGTGTTTAATGTTGAGTCAAAACCAAGAGCCATTTGCAAGGTATGAACTACTGCTTCTTTATCAGTTGCGCTATAGATACCACCACTTGATGCAAAATGGTCTGTATAGGTAAACATCATCATATTCAAAGTTTCAACAACTCTAACAGCAAAATAAACAATATACAATGTAATACAAGCTTTTTTAGCTGTTTTTACTGATTTATAATTTGTTAAAACAGTTACACCTTCAAGAATGAATATTGCACACAAAACGAGCGAATCTAAAACAGAAACAAACGGTTGAATTGTTCCATAAATATTGCCCTTTACAGCATGAAACTCATCTGTTACAAAATACATAACAAGAAAGTTTACAGTTGTTGAAATAAGATAAGACGCTTGTAAAAAGCAACCTATATACAGAGGATTTTTTGTTTTTCTCTTGCCATAACAAAAAGCAAAATAGTAAATTATGCAAAGGCAAGACGCAATACCTAAAAGCATTAAAACTGCATTCACATAGTTTGAAAAAACATATGCAGTTTCAATATTTTCATGATGCGCTTGTGAATCAAACATATAAATCAATGATAATATATCATACTCAATAAGTCTTGCTATTTTATAAAAGCAGAATATTATTATTAAGTTTTTACAAAATTCATTTTTATTGAACTTCATTTTGTCCTCACTTTAAAGTTTAATAAGTTTTTTAAGATAAAATGAATAAATTGCCGTTTGTGATACTTTCATATCAAACACTTGGCTTAATGCTAAAGCATAGATATCAAGTTGAGTTTTATAGCGTTTTACAAGCTCTTCTTCATCTGCTTTATCGGTTTTATAATCAACAATTACAAGACCATCATTTTCTACAAAGCAAAGATCGGCAACGCCTTGAATAATGATTTTTTCATCATTAAACTCTTCACTTAAATCATTATAAACTTTAGTTGCTAAAACTTCAACCATAAAGTTTTGCTCTTTATAGACTTTATCACTTGATAAAACTTTTTTGCCTATATCAGATTCAAAAAACGCTTTGAGATTATTAGGATTCAATGATTTGGCTTCGTCAACAGTTAACTTGCCATCACTAACTAAACGCTCAATTTCGTCTTTTATTGATACATTTGCCGCAACAAAATCACAATACTGCATGAATTTATGCATTGCAGTTCCCTTTTCAGCAGCGCTCAAACGTTGATTTTCTGCAAAGATTGGTTTGCGAGTAAAATCATAATCTGATGAAAATTCTTTATGCGCAAGCGCAGAAGCACTTTGTTTCACAAAAATTTTATTTAAATCTTTGTAAGCATACTTATAATTTAACACTTCTACAAGTTGGTTAAATCTTTCTTCATCAAATGGCTTTTCTAAATTTTCCTCTTTATCATTACAAGCAACGGGTTCAATTTCATCAATAAAGTTTAATAAAAAATCATTTTCTTCAGAAATCATAACGCCTAACATTATCATTTTTAAAAAGTTCTTGCACCCTATAACAACATCAGAAGGAAAACGCTCATCTTTTGAGAAAACAACAATATTCCTTGCAACTTTAGAAAAAGATTTTCTTTCTTCATCTACACCAACCATATAAAGAAAATCTTTAGCTCTTGTCATAGCAACATACAAAAGACGAAGTTCTTCTGATTGAGATGTTGTAATATTTTCAATAGAAGCTGCATTTCTTGGAAATGTTGAGTATTTTATGTGACGATTTTTATCAATGTAATTCAAACCGATACCACATTTTTCTGTTAAAATAACATCTGCGCTACTGTCTTTTCGATTGAACTGTTTTTCAAGGCAAGCAAGAATACAAATTGGAAATTGCAAACCTTTTGAACGATGCATTGTCATAATGCGTACAGAATTATCATTTTCTGATGAAAACGCTGCTTTTTGCAATTTATTCTCATTTTTAATCTGTCTTTTAATATATGAAACAAACGCAGAAAGACCTCGACCGGCATTTTCTTCAAAAGATTTTGCTACTTCTTTAAACAAAAGCAGATTGTTATAACAACTTTCACCGTTATTATATAAATATACTGTGTTATCATAACCCGTTTTATTAAGAATTTTATTGATAAGCGAAGAAACATCTGAAGTTACAGCAATTCTTTTAAACTCACTTATCTCATCTAAAAACTCTTTTACTTTTTCATTTGCTTTGCTCTCTTCAAGCAAAGCATTATATAAACTTTTCTTTTTATGATTTGCTTTAATTAACGCAACTTCATCTGCAGAAAAGTTGTAAATATCCCCTACTAACGTTGACAAAAGCGGAATATCTGCAAACGGATTATCAATAACCTGCAAGAGATTAAACAGCGTTACAATTTCTTTTTCTTCTAACAAACCACTATTATCATCAACCCAAACAGGAATATTTAATTCATTAAAAACCCTCAAAAAAGTTGGCATTTCGGTTCTGCTTCTTAAAAGAACGCAAACATCACTATATTTGGCTTTTCTCAAAGCATTATTTTCTGTGATTATTGGTTTGTTTTCAACAGTTTCGTTTATATAATTTGCAACTTGATATGCATTCTTTTCAGCAGAAGTAAGCGTACTATCATTATCAGTTATAACATCAACTTTTACTCTTGGCTCATCAACATCTAAAAAGTTTGAACAAGGCACTAACATATCTTCTTTATCATAATACATTTCACCGCATTGCTCTGTGAAAAGATGATAAAACAAAGAGTTTACAAAAGCACATACATCTTTACAACTACGATAGTTACCTGACATAATTACCTTTGATTTTGTTGCGCCTTCTTCATAATTAGGCAATTCATTTCTAAAAGAGAGAAAGTTTTTAGGATTCGCTTTTCTAAAACCATAAATACTCTGCTTGACATCACCAACCATAAAAAGTTTGGCGCCATCGTTAGAAAGAGCGTTGAAAATAGTGTTTTGCAAATCATTTGTATCTTGATATTCATCTACAAGCACACATTCATATTTTTCAGACAATTCTTTTGCAATATCTGTTTTTACTATTTCTTTGTTTTCGCGTTTTACAAGCAAATTCAATACTTCTCTTTCAACATCAGAAAAAGTGAAAAAGTTATTTTCTTGCTTTAACTGATAAAGTTTTTCACTAAAACTTCTTACAACACTAAAAAATTCTGTAACAATTGGCGCAAGTTTTCTAATATCGTCAAACACTTCGTTTTTATCACAATTGAAAATGGTTTTTAATTTTTCAAATGTTTTTTCGGCTTCTTTTTTTGCTTCTTTCATTTCATCACGAAATGCTTCGTCAGGATAATTTCTTACCGATTTAAGTTTTGCATTTGAATAAAACTTAAGCATAAGAAAAACGCCATCAAAATCACGATTTAAAACTAAATCAGTCAATTTTTTTAGTTTTGCGCTTATCTCTTGAAACGCTTCACCATAACCTTTTAATAATTCTTCGTCTTTCAAAAGTCTTTGATAGTCATATTTAAAATTTGTATATCTACTAGTTACAAACTCATATACATAATCCCAAACAACATCAAACATTACGCTTTTTTCATTGAAATCATTATATAAAGTTTCTACTTTTTCAATATACTCTTCAGGAAATGGCAAAGAACAAAGATACTCATAACTCTTTAAAACATTTTCTTTTAGTTTTTCATCTCCACGCTCTCCGCCAAAAACAGAAACCAAATCTAAAAAGGTTTCTGACTTTTGTTCAAACTTTTCGGCAAAAACAGTATCTATTGCTTCGTTTTCAAGTTTTTTAACAACGCTTTCATCTGCAATTTTAAAATCACTTGGAATACCCGTTTTATAGAAGTATTCACGCGCTAAAGCAATACATAAACTATCGATTGTTGATATGTTAGCAGACGATAAAAGAAGTTTTTGCTTTTTCAAATGGAAGCTATTTTTGTTTTCTCTCAATTTTTCACTAATACGAGCAGAAATTCTAGTTTTCATTTCTGCAGCAGCGGCATTAGTAAATGTTACAACCAAAAGCTTATCAATATCAATAGGATTATTTTCATCACTAATTAAATTGACAACTTTTTCAACTAAAACAGCTGTTTTACCTGATCCAGCAGCAGCAGAAACCAAAACTCTGCCTTTTGCATCTAACGCTTGTTGTTGAGCTTTGTTAAATTCCATGTTCTGCCTCCTCTTTTTGTAAAACATCATACATATACGAAAAAACTGCATCAGATTTCATATTTTCAACCTGCAAATGTTCACCTTTGAACATACAAACACTGCTATAATCACAATAATCACAAGCGTTTGTATTAACGCCATCAAGTGGTTCAGGATTGATTTTTCCACCTAAAATTCCTTTAGCAGTTTCTTTTAATTTTAATTCTAAATAATCAGAAAGAACTTTATATTGCTCTTGAGTATAAAAAGGCGCGGTTGAAGATAAACTGTTATCTGCTTTTAGTTTTACAGGTGAATAAACACCTTTTCCATCTGGTTCAATAGCAGTGTAAACATCTTCATCACCCAAGAAAACGCCATCCATTTTAACGCCTTTTAAACGCTCTGCGGTAATCTGTTCATCAGTTGCATCTTTAGGTAAATTTGCAACTGATTCTCTTGCGGCAAAATAAAACATACCACCAGGCAAACAATCGCCAAAACTTTCTTTGCCGTTATCAATAACTGCTTTCATATAAAGTGGCATCTGTAAATTTTGTCCATAAATCAAATCGGCAAAATTCATCTTTTTGTTACCTGTTTTATAATCAATAATTCTTAAAATTTCTTTGCCATTTTTAACTGATTTATCAACTCTATCAACTTTGCCAACGACGAGAATTTTACCGTTTTCAAATTCTACTTGCAATGCATTGATATCAGGTGTTTTTCCACCGATTTCAAGTTCACTTTTAACAACATTGAATTCTGATTGCTTTAACTCTTCAAAAACTCTTATAACAAGTTCTTCGACCATTTCATAAAGTTTCTCAAAACGATATTTTTCAACAGGAGTTTGATTAGCTAAAGGCGTGTTTTCTTCAAAAAACTTTTCTGCAAACTCTTTGATTTTGTCAAAAACTTCATTATTTGTTAGTGTAAAAAATTCTTCAACCGAATAAGTATTAAGCATATTTTCTAAAATGAAATGCACAAGTGAGCCCCGCGAAAGAGCATCAACCTTTGCCTGTTTTAGAACCTTTGCTTGTAATCCATATTGACAGAAGTAATAAAAACTACATTTATTATAAGTTTCAATTTTCGAAGCAGAAGAATAAAGCGTTTCTCCATAAAGTTTTTTTGCAGTTTGAGAACTAATTTTAGCAATCTTATCTTCTTTTGACTTTAAAATATTACTGAATTTTTTGTTTTCATTTTCTTTAAAATATTTTTCAATTTCCTTATCTTTGCCATTAGAAAGCGCAAATATTTTTAAAGCGTCATTAACAGAGCAAATTTCGGTGTTATCATATTTTTCAACTTGTATTTTTTCGAAAATTTCAACTATATTATCAACAATAATAGATGGTGCTTTTTGTTCTCCTGAAACCGAAAACTCTTGATAAGATACATAAAGTTTTTCAGAAGGGCTACAAACAGCGCAATAAGCAAGATATTGTTCATCTATAGCTGTTTGAATATCAAAAAAAGGTAAATTAATTCCGTTTTCTTTCAAGGTTAAAAGTTCACTATCTGCAAACAATCCTTTACCTGATGATGCCGATGGGAACACACCTTCATTAGCGCCAATTATAAACGTTGCTCTTGGTGATTTTGGTCTCATACGTTCTGCCGAACCAACTGCTACAGCGTCAATGCCTTGAGGCAATGAGCCAACATCCAAAAGTGAAACTGCCGAATTAAAAATTTCAAAAAATCCTTTTGTATCAATATTTGTTTCACCTAGCGAAAGATATAATTGGTCAAGAATATGAATCATAATATCATAACTTCTTATAGTTTCATCGCTAAGGCGTAAATGACCTTTTTCATTTAACTTTTCCGCTTGGTTTTTGAGAGTTATTCCACAATTATAATCTTCTATCAAATCATAAATTGCTCTAACAAAACTTTTGATAGTGTTACCCTTTTGTTTTTTAAACTTTTCAAGTGGTAATATAATTTTTTGTCTCGCATTTTCGATATTTTCTGCGACTTTCTTTAAATAATCATCATCGCCTACTATAAACGAATCAATTGGCAAATTAAACTCTTCTAAAAACGCTTTTTTATTTATACGCCAAACATATGTATAAAGTTCAAAGAGTTCGGCTTGTGTTTCACTAACCCCTGTAAGCCCTGCTTTTACAAGTGAAATAACTGACTCACTATCAAAATTATTGCAAACTGATTGTAATGCAAAATAAATAAGTTTAAATAAATTTAAATTTTCAACCCCTTCTCTATCATCAACAAACAAAGGGATTTCATATTTTTCAAAAATTTCATTTATAACTTGGTTATACGCATTTGCATCACGAGAAATAACAGCAATTTCTCTATATCTCATATCAGATTTTCTTGTTAAATCTAAAATTGTTTTTGCAACATATTCAACTTCTTCATATATGTTTTTAGCGCTAGTTACAAAAATGTTTTCACATTTTTCAGAATATTCATTTCTATCATCTGCAAAAATATTTTTTTCTAAAAAGTCAAGCTCATCATTTTTAAATCTTTTATTTTCGGTAAAAATAATATCATCGCCAACTTTTACACCGTTATCAACGGCAATCTGTTTTAACTCAAGCGCAGTTTTTGCTATATTCGAAAAGCAAGATAAACCACTCGTTGAATATACGCCATCAAAGCCAAGCGAAATATATGTTTGCTTAGCCGATTTTATAATTTTTTCAATTAATTTTATTTGTTGTGTTGTAAACCCTGTGAACGAATCAATAAAAACTATTTTATCATTAAAAAACGGATTTTCATCAAGACGTTCAGTTACAATGCTTAAATCATCAAGAGGGTCAAAATAATCTTTATTTAACTCTTTTTCATATTCAGTTAAAATCAATGAACTTTCTATAAGTTTACCTGATAAAATACCTTTTTGATTAGATGCACAAGAAAACAAATCTTCAGGAGAAATTGAGATTTTTTTGAGATTGTTTTCAAGTTTTAACATCATTTCGCAAAATTGTGGAGTTTTAGATGCCTTTTTAAATAAATCAAGTTTATTTTCATTTGACTTTAAAACTTGAGCCATCAATGCAGTTTTACCAACTGTATCTATATATGGTTTTTCTCTGCCACCATACTGCGCAAAAAACAAACTGCAAAGGCGTGTAAAACTCATTACAGTTACATTTTTTAAATTTTTTGCCCCAACTTCACGAAGAACATCTCGCTCGCTTTCAAATGAAATTTGCTCAGGAATAATCAAAACCAACTGCTCGTTTTGATTGACAAGCTCTTTGATTTTAGTTTTTATATATGTAGTTTTTCCATAGCCGGTTCTTGAAATTATTAAATTCAACATTTTTAAAAAACTCCAGAATTTGTTTTTTCTTATTATATTCTGCCAATTGTACCAAAAACAGTACGAGTATATTTTAAAACTTTTATGAAATAATAATAACATAGCATAAAGAAAAATGCTATATATTTATTTAATTTTTTAAGGAGAAATATTATGGATTATCAGAATAACAACCAAAACAATTCACAAAACAAAAACAACCAGAACAATTCACAAAACAAAAACAACCAGAACAAC
>JAZRPX010000042.1:0-7516 GCA_045649445.1 Acutalibacteraceae bacterium
CTCACAGAACGACATGGCTACGATCCGACTTGTCATTGTACAAACAACCATTGTATCAGCGAATACTTCAAAAATACCCCACATACCTTGACGAACCGGCTCAACAACATTTGAATTTGAATGTACCATTACAGATGAGCCAAGACCTGCTTCGTTTGAGAATACGCCTCGTTTGAAACCTGCTTGAATAACTTGTGCTAAAACATAACCGCCTGCACCGCCCCAAACTGCGTTTGCTTTAAATGCGCTATCAAAAATTGCTTTGAATGCAGGAACGATGTTTGCATAGTTTACACCGATGATTACAACCGAACCGAGTATAAACAAAACAACCATAAATGGAACTACTTTTTCAGCAAAGTTTGCAATTCTTTTTAAACCACCGATAATAATTAACGCACCAATAAGCATAAGCGCAGCGCCAATAATTATTGAATAAAGAGTTACATCACCAACAGCGATATTTGAAAGCGCATCAATTTTAAATGCATCTTCAAAGTTAACAACGATTTTGTTAACCTGGCCCATATTACCAATACCCATTGAAGCCAAAAGTGTAAAACAAGCAAAAATAATTGATAAAACTTTACCGATTGTTTTGAAACCTTTTTTAGAGCCAAGACCATCTCTAAGATAGTACATAGCGCCGCCTGACCATTCGTTATCTTTGTTTTTTCTACGATAGAAAATACCAAGAACATTTTCAGAATAGTTAGTCATCATACCGAAAAATGCAGCAACCCACATCCAGAAAATTGCACCTGGACCACCTGTTACGATAGCGGCTGCAACACCGGCGATATTACCAACACCAATTGTAGCTGCAAGAGCAGTACAAAGTGCTTGAAATTGAGAAATTGTACCTTTTTCGTCTATATGAGAAGTTACATTCTTCTTAAACATACTTCCCAAAGTTTCTTTAAACCAATGTCCAATATGAGAAATTTGGAAAACTTTTGTAAGAATAGTCATAATAATACCTGTGCCAACAAGTAATATTACACCAAACCAACCCCATACAAAACCATTGATTGAGTTGTTTACATTAGTAATTGTATCTACTGCTTCACAACTACAAAACGCAAACATAATTGACAACGATGTCAAAAGAAGTAATACTTTCTTTTTCATAATTTATCCCTTTCTTATGTAAAAAAATAAAATAAATATATAAAAGGGTATTGAAAATCAATACCCTTTTGAAGCGAAACATCTGTCCTTTTGCCTGAGAGATCGAATACAAAATCCTTACACCTTCGGCACCTGCATTTAGCAGACTTCTCCAGAGTTTATATAAATATTCATTAAAATATATAAAACACGAATTACATTTTAACACATTAGCATAATAAATGCAAGTGTTTTTTATATATAATTTATTATTGTTTCAACTATAAAAACTGTTATAGTTGCACTAACTGCTACTGTTACTAATCCTTTTTTGAAATAGCCAAGTATCACTGCAACTAAAAATCCCGCAACTGCACTCAAGAGAGAACTTGTGCTACTAAAAATACTTGGAATTGTCATAACAGTAAGACAAGTATAAGGCACATAATAAAGAAATGATAAAACAAACTTATTTTTTATCTTTTTTGTAAAAACAGTCAGTGGAATTGCTCTAATTAAATAAGTTACAATCGCCATTGTTAAGATATAGATATAAATATTCATTTATTCTTCCTCGCTTTCTATTGGGAAAAACACTGCGCCTAAAAGCGAAGACAAAACTGTGCAGATTACTATTGCAAGGCCTGATTCTACAGTTTTAAGAATTGGTAAATATGCAAAAGCGCAACTTAAAGCAATAGCGATAACAACAACTATTAAAACGCTTTTTTCTTCTCTTACATTTGGCATAACAATTGAAATAAACATTCCATAAAGTGCAATTCCAAGCGCTGAAACTATAATTTGTGGCAAAATATTTCCTGCTATCGCACCACAAACCGTACCCGAAGTCCACCCGATAACCGGAGTTATTATAAGACCGAGCATATAAGAAAAACTGACATCTGTTGGACGAGAAACTGCAACGGCAAAAATCTCATCTGTATTACCAAAAGCTATAATTGCTCTTTTTGGCAAGGTAAAAGAGTTATCTAATTTTTGGTTTAATGAAAATCCCATTAAAGCATATCTTAAATTGATTACTAATTGAGTTAAGATAATAGAAATAATGCCTGCGGTTAGATTTTTTGCTTCGGATATAACTTCAACTCCTGCAAATTGACCTGCAGAAGTTACATTTGTTAAACTCATCAACCCTGCTTGTAAAGCGTTAAGCCCTGCGGCTATTGCTTTTATGCCAAATGCAAACGAAACTGCAAAATAGCCAACGCATATTGGAAAACCATGCTTTATTCCTTTTAAAAATTGATTTTTCATTTCTTTTTCTCTTGCCTTTCAACAAAAAATCTCGAAACATAACGTTTCGAGATTTTTTCAAATCCTATTAGATTATACGCTTTTAATTTGATTTAGTCAAGCATTAATCAAAATATACAGGTTTGCCTGTTTTTGATGAAACATAAATTGCTTCAAGAATTTCTGAAACAACACATGCTTGCTCTGGCAAAACTAATGGATCAGTATCATTGATAACTGCATCAATCCAACGCTTTGCTTCTACATCTTGCGCACCCATTGATTGACCATCATAAAACGCTACGCCACCTGCTGACAAATCAACATTTTTAGTTACTTGTCTATCATGCTCAACGCTATTGAATACAACCCAATTGTTTTTGAGCGATACACCGGCTTTGCTACCACAAAGAACACAGCTACCCTCTTGAATTGGCTCTGCATTATTTAAAGCCCAACTTGTTTCAAGCATAATTGTCGCACCGTTTTTCATTCTGATAAATGCACAAGCTGCTTCTTCAAGTTCTGTATCATTAACGCCATTATCGCCCCAAGGATTAGCACCTGCAGGATTTTCAAGCTTTTTATGAGTTTTACCAACAACCAACTCTGGCTCATAGTTATTCATCAAGAACAAAGTAAGGTCAAGCGAGTGAGTTGCGATATCAATAATAGGGCCACCACCTTGCGCCTCGGCATCAAGGAACACGCCCCAGTTTGGTGTGCCTCTACGACGAATTGCATAGCAATTAGCATAATAAATTTCACCAAGCTCGCCATTATCAATAACTTCTTTAACATAATTACTTTGCACTTTATGACGATGTTGATAACCAACTGTAAGTTTTTTACCTGTTGCTTTAGCAGCAGCAACCATTCTTCTTGCATCTTCAGCAGTTTTTGCCATTGGTTTTTCACACATTACATGTTTACCTGCATAAAGTGAATCAATAGTAATATCTGCATGCTCTCTATTTGGTGTTAAAACATGAACAACTTCAATTGATTCATCTTTCAAAAGTTCTTTATAATCAGCATAAACTTTTGCGCCTTCTACGCCAAACTCTTTTGCTGCTTTTTCTGCTCGCTCAACAATAATGTCACAAAAAGCAACGAGATTTACATTATCTAATTTGCTTAATGCCGGCATATGTTTACCATTTGCGATACCACCGCAACCAATGATACCTACATTTACTGTTCTACTCATTTAAATTTCCTCCATTCAAGTTGAATTTTCAGTATCAACCTTAACTTTATAATAACAAAACACTTAAAATTCGTCAACAATAAATTTTTGCAGAAAAATATCAGATTTTTGCGTTTGATAAAACACATTGACACTAAATTAAATAACTGCTATAATTTTATAAGAAATGGAGTGAGTTTTATGTATTTTGATGTATGTTTAAAAAATTACGAGAAAAAGCAGAATGATACTTCTGATTCTCAAAGAATAAGCCGTGCAATAAACGATTGTGGCGATGGTGTTTTGTTCATTGAAAGGGGCGAGTATCTTATTGATGAGCCGATTGTTATAACAAACGGTTGTTGTTTGATGCTTCATAAGTCTGCAACTCTAAAAGCAGTTGAGAAAATGGATTTTATCATTACTATTGATTGTGAGCATAACAAAGATGAACACGATTTTATGGGCGAAGCAAAAGAAATTAACTTAAATCTTAATCAGTTTTTCACAGGTGGAGTTTTAGATGGAAACGGTCTTGCTTCTTGCATAAAACTTATTCATTATCGTCATTTTAAAATAAATCAAACTGCTCTTTTAAACGGAAAACAGTATGGGCTTTTTGCCGGTGGTTATTACGAGCTTATTTGTAACGATATCTATTGTAAATGCACAATGAATGGGCTTTCAGGTAATACAGGTATTTATACCAATAATGGTGATAGTCATTATACGGATTGCATTATCGTTGATTATACAACAGGTATGGCTATTATGGGCGGTGGTTCAAACAGACTTACAAGATGTCATATCTGGGGTGGACCTGTTAAAGCGCTTGACGGTGAAACAATACCTGAAATGCTTAAAAATTCCGTTAGTTTTCATATTTCATCTGAACAAACAATACTTAGAGATTGCTATGCAGATACTGCTGTTATCGGTTTTTTAATTGAAAAAGATGCAAGACTTCTTGGTTGTTCTTACTTTAACAATGATTATTTCGGGCTTGACAATATAACTGCAATTATGCAAACAGGTGGCGAATTGTTAGTTTGCGATTCAACCTTTGTAAAAACTGCAGAGCATAATGAATTGTATGTTTGCAAAGGCGGTAGCAGTAAATGGTCGAATAATATTTTCAAAGGCGGATTTAAAGAGATATAAAAACAGCACCCTGATGGGTGCTGTTTTTTATTGATTTAACATCTTTTCTTTTTTCATCTTTTTAAATTCTATCGCTACTAAAAGCACGTTAAGAACTACTGCAACGAAATCTGCGCATGGGCCTGAATACAAAATGCCGTTTATTCCAAAAAAGCGTGGTAAAATTAACAAGAACGGAACAAAGCAGATTATGTTTTTTGATAAAGACAAAAACGCGCCCTTAATTGGTTTGCCAATTGCAGTAAAGAATGTTGATGCGATTGGTTGAATAAAGTTTATAAAGATAAAGAACATATAAACTCTAAAGAATTTTACACCAAATTCATAATAAAGTTCTGAACCCTCGCCAAAGAAGGACAAAAGCGTTCTTGGGAAGAACTGGAATGCAAAAAATTGCAAAACCGAAATTACACCACTTGATAAAAACGCCCACCAAAAAGCCGATTTAACTCTATCGTATTTTTTAGCGCCATAGTTAAAACTTTCAATCGGTTGAGCGCCTTGGGCAATACCGATTACCACTGCAAATATGATTTGGGCAATCTTCATAATAATACCCGCGCAGGTTATTGGAATATCTGGTCCATAAACAGATAAACTGCCATAAATTTTATAAGAATTATTTATGAGGATTTGCACAACCATCATTGCAAGTTGATTAACAAATGAAGCCGTACCAATTGATGCCGCTTTTAATGTTATTTTCAATTTTGGCACAAAATGTTTTAATTTTAGTTTTACTGTTTTGAACTTTGTTAAATACCAAACAACCACAACTGCTGATAAAAACTGACCAATGATTGTTGCAAACGCTGCGCCTTTCATTCCCCAATTAAAAACAATTACAAAAAGCGCATCTAAAAATACATTTACAACTGCGCCTAAAAGACCACAAATCATTGTCATTTTAGGGCTTCCATCTGCACGCATTAAATGGCCGCCACCTGTTGTTAAGATTAAAAATGGAAAGCCAAAAGCAGTTACCATTAAATAATCTCTTGCATAAGGCATTACATTATCAGAAGCTGCCAAAAATTTAAGAATTGGTGTTAAAAACACAATGGTAAATACTGCTAACAATACACCACCTATTGTCATAGCAGTAACAGCATTACCAATATAATAAGGGGCTTTTTCTGTATCACCCTTGCCCATATCAAGATTAAAACAACTAGCGCCACCTGTTCCGAAAAGGAGTGCTATAGCAATACAAGCAGAAGTAAGTGGAAAAACAACATTTGTTGCTGCATTACCAAGCGTTGAAACATAGTTGCCAATAAACAATTGGTCAACGATATTATAAATCGCACCCACAAGCATTGCAATAATACTTGGAACTGCAAATTTAGCCATAAGTTTTCCAACAGGCGCTGTGCCTAAAATATTCTTTTGCATTTTTAAATCCTTCTTTTTTTTATAAAATACTAAACCAATTTTATATTATATCACTCAAAAAATATTTTTCAAGAGGTAAATTTTATGTGAAAATTGAATAATATTCACATTTTACGCATAAAAATCATTGACAAACTAAAAAAAAGAGAATATAATTACAAGGTGCAATGATTATGCTCAAAGAGAATATTTTTGTGAACGAGTCATTGTATGTTTATACAATGGCTTTTTATGTTTAAAAAGTGTTGTTCTTAATACTATTTTTTAGGAGGATTTTTCAATGAGCTTTACAAGTAAGTATCTTGAAAAAGTAATGGCGGATGTCATTAAAAGAAATCCTGGCGAGCCAGAATTTCATCAGGCAGTTAAAGAAGTTTTAGAATCTTTAGAGCCAGTAATTTCTCAACACCCAGAATATGAAAAATGGGGTCTTATTGAGAGAATCGTAGAACCTGAAAGAATTATTAAATTCAGAGTTCCTTGGACAGATGATAACGGCAACGTTCACGTTAACCGTGGTTTCAGAGTTCAATTCAACAGCGCAATTGGTCCTTACAAAGGTGGCCTTCGTTTCCACCCATCAGTTTATGAAGGTATCATTAAATTCTTGGGCTTTGAACAAACATTTAAAAACTCACTCACTGGTCTTCCTATGGGTGGCGGTAAAGGTGGTTCTGACTTTGACCCACAAGGCAAATCAGATGCAGAGGTTATGCGTTTTTGCCAAAGCTTTATGACAGAGCTTCAAAAATATATTGGTCCTGACACAGACGTTCCTGCAGGTGATATCGGTGTTGGCGCTAGAGAAGTTGGTTACCTCTTCGGTCAATATAAAAGACTTAGAGATGAATTCACAGGCGTTTTAACAGGTAAAGGTCGTTCATACGGCGGTTCACTTATTCGTCCAGAAGCTACAGGTTTCGGTGCTGTTTATTACACAGATGAAATGCTCAAATCTTTTGGCGATGATATTAAAGGTAAAACATTTGCTATTTCAGGTTTCGGTAACGTTGCTTGGGGTACTGCAATTAAAGTTACTGAACTCGGCGGTAAAGTTGTAACACTTTCAGGTCCTGATGGTTACATTTACGATGAAGATGGTATTAACACACCTGAAAAAATAGAGTATATGCTTGAAATGCGTGCTTCTTGCAGAAACAAAGTTCAAGATTACGCTGACAAATTTGGCGTTCCATTCTTCGCTGGTGAAAAACCTTGGGGCGTTAAAGTTGATGTTGCTATGCCTTGCGCTACTCAAAATGAAGTTGGGCTTGATGACGCTAAGAAAATCGTTGCTAACGGCACAAAATACTATGTTGAAGTTGCTAATATGCCTACAACTGAAGATGCTGTTAAATACTTCAAAGACAACGGCGTTGTTGTTGCTCCTTCAAAAGCAGTTAA
>JAZRPX010000043.1:0-4810 GCA_045649445.1 Acutalibacteraceae bacterium
CGCAATGGGCCATATTGGTATGAAATATTCGCTTGCATCTCGTGAGCTTATCGCAGATAGCGTTGAAACAATGGTAATGGCTCATCAACTTGATGGTGTAGTTTTAGTGCCAAACTGTGATAAAATCGTTCCTGGTATGGTTATGGCTGCAGTTAGAATGGATATTCCTGCAGTTGTTGTTTCAGGCGGTCCAATGCTAGCCGGAACTTATGATGGTAACGAAGTTAGTCTTTCAAAAATGTTTGAAGCGGTAGGCGCTTATAAAGCAGGTATGATTGATAAATGCAAGCTTGAAGAGTGTGAAAATGGCGCTTGTCCAGGTTGTGGCTCTTGCGCAGGTATGTACACTGCTAATAGTATGAACTGTTTGTGCGAGTCTCTTGGTATCGCTTTGCCTGGTAATGGCACAATCCCTGCAGTATATTCAGGTAGAACAGCACTTGCAAAACATGCGGGTATGGCTATTATGAATTTGGTTGAAAAAGGTATAACTGCTCGTCAAATTATCAATGAAAAATCAGTTAAAAATGCTCTTGCTTGTGATATGGCGCTTGGTTGTTCATCAAATAGTGTTTTACATTTGCTTGCTATTGCAAATGAAGCAGGTGTTTCACTTAATCTTGAACTTTTCAATGAGATGAGTGCAAAAGTTCCTAATCTTTGCCATTTGGCTCCTGCAGGGGATACACATATGCAAGACCTTTATGCAGCAGGTGGCATTCCAGCAGTTCAAGCAGAACTTGCAAAGAAAAACTTGCTTGATTTAAGTCTTATTACTGCAAGTGGTAAGACTGTTGGCGAGAATATCGAAGGCGCATATATTAAAGATACAAATTCAATCCGCCCTATTGATAATCCTTATAGCGAAACAGGTGGCATTCAAATCCTTTGGGGTAATATTGCTCAAAATGGTTGCGTTGTAAAGAGAAGCGCAGTAGCCCCTGAAATGCTTAAACATTCAGGCCCTGCTCGTGTGTTTAATAGCGAAGAAGAAGCCATTTCTGCAATATATAATGGCAAAATCGTAGATGGTGATGTTGTTGTTATTAGATATGAAGGCCCTAAAGGTGGCCCTGGTATGAGAGAAATGCTCAACCCAACATCAGCGCTCGCTGGTATGAAACTTGATAAAACAGTAGCGCTAATAACTGATGGTCGTTTCTCAGGCGCATCTCGTGGCGCATCAATTGGCCACGTTTCTCCTGAAGCCGCAGTTGGTGGTAATATCGGTCTTATAGAAGAAGGCGATATCATTGAAATTGATATTCCGAATGCTTCAATCAACGTTAAAGTTGATGATGAAGTTTTAGCCGAGCGTCGTGCAAATTATGTTGAACGTGAGCCAAATATTAAAACAGGTTGGCTTTCACGTTACGCTCGCCAAGTTTCTGGCGCAGATAAAGGCGCAATAATGCAGTAACAAAAAAGAGTTCCTCAAAGGAACTCTTTTTTTGATGAAACTTGACAATTTATATATCAGATGATATAATTAGTTAAAATGGAGTTGGAGGACTATATAATGAAAAAACTAATTGCAGTTATTTTAATATTTTCTATGATTTTGCCGATTTCTTTTGTTGCAAGTGCTCGAGTAGACGTTAAAGTTGAACAAAATGATATTTCTGCTTATGTTAATGAGTCTGGTGCAATAGATATTTCTAATGCAAGTCGTTATTCAGAAGCTGAATGTGGTTCTGGTAAAAAGAAATATGTTGACGCAGTGAATGGCAGTGATTCAACTGGTAATGGTACTCAAGAAAAACCTTACAAAACTATTGAAAAAGCAAAACAAAATTTATCTGCAGGAGATACCGTTGTATTAAAAAGCGGTGTTTACAACGAGAAAATTGGTGGTTGGCAGATGCGTGGAACAGAAACTCAGCCAATTACCTTTACTGCAGAGAAAAACGCTAATGTTGCAGTTACGGCTTACGATCCGATATCTGCTGATTGGACAAAATATTCTGATAATATTTATGTAGCAAACATTGGCTCAGGGCTTGAAATTGCTCATGCATTACAGTTGAAAGATAATAAGTTTTATAATCTTATTGAGGCTCGTTGGCCAAATGCCGATCCTGATTATATGTTAGATATGCCTCGTGCGTTTGCAGGCAAAGGTACAGATAACAATACCCTTTGTTCGAGTGATTTGCCAAATGGCGATTGGAATGGTGCAACTGTTTATACTTGGACAGGTGAAACATGGGAACAATACGTTGCATATTCGCGTACAATTACTAATTATATTGCGGGACAATCGCTCAAATTTTCTTCACGTGTTCCTGACGCTAATGATACTTCGGGCACATATACACCAAAGCAAGGCGTGTGGTTTTATCTTACAAATTCTTTTGCAGGATTAGATTCAAAACGTGAGTATTATTATAATAATACAAGTGGAGAGTTGTTTATCATCACTGATGATGGTGAAAAACCTGATGATAATGAAATTTGGGTAAAATCGCGTAACTATTCAGTTGAGTTGTGGGATTGCAGTTACATCAATTTTAGCAACATCAATTTCTTTGGTGGAATATTGCTCGGCGATACTAATTATTGCAATCTTGATAATGCTAATGTTTATTATGCTGATTGGTTCCGTGAAAGCGATGGTTATGGAACAATGCTTGATGAGTTTAACAGTAACCGTATTAGAGGCACTCATAACACTTGGAAAAACTCTGAAATTGCCTATACAATGAGTACAGGTATTCTTATTCAAAGCCATTATAATACTATTGAAAATTGTGTGATTCACGATGTTAATATAACAGGTGGTTATAATTCAGCGATTACAATAAATCCAAATGTAAAAGGAACTACTATTCGTAAAAATTCAATGTATCGTTCGGGCAGATTTTTGATTTATTTCTCATACGATTCATATTACAACAGTGGTTACGAAGATACGCTTATTGAATATAACGATTTGTACGATGCTATGTATCTTACACAAGATGGCGGCTTGATTTATGCTTACGGTCGAGATGGTGCAGGCGTTACTATTCGATATAATTGGGTGCATTCAACTGATAAAGAAGGCACACGTGGAATTTACATAGATAATAACTGCTATAATTTTAAAGTGTATCGTAACTGTGTATGGGATATTAAAGAAGCAGGGCTTGTTCTTAATACTCAAAGCGAAAACAATGAAATTTATAATAACACTATTGTAAATTGTCCTGTTGGTGTTCAGGTTTGGCCAAAAAATAGTGATTCAAGTATGAAAGGCACTAAGATTTATAACAATATTATTACAGGAACTCATGATATGATTGAAGGAAATCTTGCTCCTGAGTTGAGTAATAACTATTTTGTTGAAAATCCTGAGATCGATTCATTCCTCGTTCCGCTAAAAAACGCAAGCAATATTATTGATAGTGCAACGCAAGTTAGTGGTGTTACCGATGATTATTATGGTAACGCGGCGGATATAGGTGCTTACGAATATGGGGGCGAGTATTGGCGCCCAGGTGCGAACTTCAAAAATGATGTTGTAGATGGAAATGTAACTTCTGCAATTAAAACTGATGAAGGCGCTTCAATTCGTTTGAACAAAAAAACAGGAATGCGCTTTTACACAACGGTTGATGATGAAAAATTAAAAGAACTCGTTGGAAATGAAGACTATGAACTGGGTACGATAGTTTCTCTTAAAGAGTATTTAGACGATGAACTTACCATAGAAGATAGATGTGTAAAAATCGTTTATACTCCGCAAAATAACAAGTCGATTAAACTTTGGGAAGGCAATCAATTTGTCGGTTCTATAGTTTCAATTTTAGAAAAAAATTATACTCGTGATTTTGTCGCTCGTGGCTATGTTAAAGTTGGTGATACTTATTATTATTCAAAAACAAGTTGTGTCCGTAATGTTTCGCAAATTGCAGATGCATTTATCGCAGATGAAAATAGCTCTTACTTAGGGTTAGAGCCTGCTCTTAAAGCAACTGTTGATGTATGGGCCGCGGCTAATGATGTAAAACCTGAATTAACTACAAAACATGACCCGTTCGCAAACGATACTTGGTAAAATAAAAAAAAGGATTGCTGAAATTTTTTAAAATTCAGCAATAGTTTTTATCTTTTTTATATTCTACAATTTCTTTTAATTTGCAATCTAAAATCTCGCAGAGTTGATTTTATTTTATTTAATTTATTGAAAAATTATATGCGATATGGTAAAATATAGTTAAATATATGAATGGAGTAACGAATTATGAAAAAAATAATTTCTGTTTTAATGTGCTTGTGCTTAATTTTAAGTACATTTACATTCGTCGGTATTACCGCAAGCGCGGAAGAAACAAAATATACTGATGGGTATTATACTTATACAGTATCAAGTGGCAAAACGACTATTAATAGTTGCGCAGAAACAGCCAGTGGCGATATTATCATTCCATCAACCCTCGGCGGTTATCCCGTAACAAGTATTGGTAATTATGCTTTCAGTTGGTGTATGGATGTTGAAAGCGTAATTATTCCTGATAGTGTAACAAGTATCGGTGATAATTCATTCTATTATTGCACATCGTTAAAAAGGGTGGACATAGGAGATGGCGTCACAAGTATTGGTGATCAAGCGTTTGATTATTGCACATCGTTAACAAGTGTGAATATAGGAGATAGCGTAAAAAGTATTGGCGCTTGGGCATTTGGTAAATGCACCTCGTTAACAAGTATGAGGTTGGGAGATAGTATAAAAAGTATTGGTCAAAACGCCTTTTCCGATTGCGCAATTAAAGAATTAGAAATTTCTAACGGTTCTAAAACAGTTGTGCCTATTATGATAGTTTGTAAA
>JAZRPX010000044.1:0-6518 GCA_045649445.1 Acutalibacteraceae bacterium
CTTCACATTGAAATAACCGAAGGTAATGGCAAAAAGCTTGAAGAATTAAAAGAGCAGATTTCTTTACTTGAAAACACTGTTTTCATTTTGAATGAAAACAAAAACAAAAATGTTGAACAAAAAGAAATTTCTGTTTACGATGCTATTAAAACGGCAAAAGAAATCACTCTTTTAGCCGAAGAAAAGAAAAATCTTTTAAACGAGCGTATTTTATTATCTGCTGAACTTGAGCGAATTAAAAATTGGGGTGAAATTGATCCTCAAGCTATTGATGATTTGCTTGAAAACGGCGTTGATATTGCACTTTACGAAGCTCCAAAAACTGAATATGAAAATCTTCCAGAAACGGTGAAAACCGTGGGCTTGGAAAAAACTAAAAATTCAGTTAAATTTGCTTTGATTAAATCTTATGGCGAAGGCGAAGAAGAGCTCAAAACTCTAAAAAATTATCAATTTGAGTTACCTGAGATTTCCACTTCACAAATCAAACAAAAACAAGATGAAATAAATAAATCTTGTGATGAAATTGATGAAGAAATCAATAGTTATTCGCAACTTAAAGATAGCATTAAAAACGCTATAAAATCTTTAGAAAAAGAAGTTGAGTTTGAAGTATATGCTACAGGCATGGCTAACGAAAACTTGGGCAAAAATGATGAACAAGAGTTTTCTATTGCATATTTCAAAGGATATGTTGAAGAAGAAAATCTCCAAAATCTTAAACAAATTGCAAAAGAAAATTCTTGGGGTATTCTCATCGAAGAACCAACTGAAGAAGATAATGTTCCTACAAAACTTAAGAACAACAAGTTTGTTAGTCTTATTTATCCACTTACTGACTTTTTAGGAACTGTTCCTGGCTATTTTGAATACGATATTTCAGGTTGGTTTTTAGGATTTATTCTTATCTTTTTTGGAATTATATTTGGCGATGGTATTTATGGTTTGCTTATCACTGCAGTTGCAGCCGCGCTGATTATAATGGCTAAATGCAAGAAAAAAGATATCTCCCCTGCCTTTTTATTGATTGGTCTTTTTGGACTTTCAACAATTCTTTGGGGAACGCTCACTTGTACTTGGGCCGGTCTTGACGCACAGCAGTTACCTGTTTGGCTTCAAAAATTATCTATACCTGTTATCTCAAATGTTTATGCAGATAAGATATGGTATCCTTTCTGGACAAATGGCAAAGCAGGACTTACTACCGCTCAAAATTTACAGATTTTCTGTTTCTCATTAGCTCTTATTCAACTTGTTGTTGCACATTTGAAGGTTGCGAAACGAAACAAAAAATCTTTGAAAATCCTTAGCGATATAGGTTCAATATTGCAACTTATAGGCATTTATTATGTTGTATTAAGTTTTGTTGTAAACCCTGAAGTTTTCAGTTTTGGGCTTGTGCTTGGCGGTGTTCCAATAGGAACAGTTGCTCTTGTTCTTGTTATTATAGGATTCGTTATGAGCTTTGTATTTGCAAACTATGAAGGAAATATCATTAAATCTATACTTGAAAGTCTTAAAAACATAGTTTCTGTGTTGCTTGGTGTAGTAAATGTTTTCTCGGATATAGTTTCTTATATAAGACTTTGGGCAGTTGGTCTTGCCGGTTCGGCAATTTCTGCAACTGTAAACGAACTTGCAAGTCCTATGCTTGGCAATTTTATGTTTATGATAATTGCTATAGTTCTTTTAGTTTTCGGACACGGACTTAATATGATACTCAATGTTTTATCGGTTATCGTTCATGGAATCCGATTAAACACACTCGAATTTTCATCGCATCTTGATATGTCCTGGAGTGGACATAAATTTAAACCATTTGAAGAACAAAACTAATTAAAGGAGAATAAAAAATTATGAATTTAGGTTTATTAGGTACAGCATTGGCAATGGGTATTGCCGCAATCGGTTCTGCACTCGGTATTGGCATTGCAGGTCAAGCATCAATCGGCGCTTGGAAAAAATGCTATATGAACAACAAAGCAGCACCATTCATTCTTACAGTTTTCGCAGGCGCTCCACTTACACAAACAATCTACGGCTTCCTTCTTATGCAACAGATGAGTTCATCAGATGCAGACCCTGCATTCCTTTTTGGTCTTGGTATTGCATCAGGTCTTGCAATGGCAGTTTCTGCGTTTGTTCAAGGTAAAGCCGGCGCTGCTGGTGCAGACGCTCTCGCAGAAACAGGCAAAGGTTTTTCACAATACATTACAGTTGTTGGTCTTTGTGAAACAGTTGCTCTTTTCGCACTCGTTTTCAGCATGGTTGCTTTGGGCTAAAACAAAACATAATAATTTCAAAAAAACTCATCACACCTTTTGGTTTGATGAGTTTTTGTTTTTATTAATAATTTACTATATTTTTGAATATAATATAATAGATTTAACATTCAAATTACGCAAAATAATGAATAATTTATTAAAAAAGAAATTTAGGGGTTGACATTTTAAGTTTAGTAGTGTATTATATATAAGCACTCACAAAGAGTATATATCGCGGAGTGGAGCAGCATGGTAGCTCGTCGGGCTCATAACCCGAAGGTCACGTGGTTCAAATCCCGTCTCCGCAACCAAAGAAAACTGTAATCCTATAGGATTACAGTTTTTTTCTTGTTGTAAAGATTGAAGCCAACTCTCTAAACGAGAGTTGGCTCTTTGCTTGTTGAAACAAGATACTAAAATAAACTCTTAAACCCTTTTGTTTTTTGTTCTGAATACAAACCTGTTTTTCCTGATAAAAAATATGTTATAACAACACCGATAACAATATATAAAACACCTTTTGAAGAAAACAATTCAACTGCTAAAAGAATTGATGCTATAGGACAATTAGTTACACAACAAAACAAACATATCATACAAAAAGCAGCTGCAAAAGGAATTGGTAAACCAAAAGCAGAGCCCACTAGTGCGCCAAATGTTGCACCGATAAAGAGAGTTGGAACAATTTCTCCGCCCTTATATCCAACGCCTACACAAATAGCTGTGAACAATATTTTTAACACAAATGCATAAGGAACAAACTCATTCTTATCAAAAACTCTTTCTATAACATGCATTCCAGTACCGTTATAATCATAAGTTCCTACAACAATCGTAAGCAAAATTATTATAACTGCGCCAACAACAACGCGCAGAAAATCATTTGCTATAAACTTTTTAAATAATCTTTCAAAATATTTTAAAGCCAAACAAAAAACAATAGATACTATTATTGTAAGCAAACTCATTGCCACAAGCTTAACTATAACATAAAAATTAATTTTTGGTATTTCTGCTAATACAAGTTGTTCAGGATGGGCGCCTAACAAAATAGAAGTAAAATAAGAAGTGAAAGAAGAAATAAAAACAGAAGCAATAGCAGGATAGAATATTTTACCTACAAACACTACCTCTAAAGCAAATACTGCGGCTGTAAATGGTGTGCCAAAGACTGATGAAAACACGCCTGACATACCACAATATATCATTATTTTTCGTTGGCTTTCTGTTAGTTTAAAACGATTGCTAAAGAATGTTGCTGTGCCACCACCTAATTGTAATGCAGCCCCTTCTCTACCTACTGATGCACCACACAAATGAGATAAAACCGAAGCGAAAAAGACAGCAGGAACAAGTTTTGATGATAACGCTTGTTCGCCATTTGCAGATTTTAGTACTTGATTTGTTCCCATATCTGTTACTTTAAGCATTTTATAAATTGCGACCGAAACAACACCTGCTAGCGGCAATAAATATAAAAACCAAGGGTTACTATTACGAATATTTGTAACAAGATAAACACCTTTTGAAAACAATGTTCCAATTATTCCACAAAAAACACCTGTTAAAATATATATTGCTAAAAGCTTTAAGTTTGAAATAATTTTGTCTTTATTCATTGAAATACCTTCCTTAAAATTAACAATGTTATTATACCACAAAGCGTCTTTAAAAACAATTGAAATATTTATTTGATTTTTTTGAACTTTATGATATAATTTTAAAAAAGCATAAAGGAGAAAATATAATGATTTTTGAAAATAACGATAGAATTGTTTTTGCAGGAGATTCTGTTACTGATATGGGAAGCAACAATCCTGTTGGAGAAGGACTTTTTGACAGCGTAGGCAGAGGTTATGTCAGAATTCTTGAAAGCATGTTTGCCGCTTATTATCCAGAAGTATTTTTAAGAGTTACTAATTCGGGTATTTCAGGCAATACAAGTAGAGATTTGCTCGCAAGATACGACAGAGATGTTGTTGAACTTAAACCTGATTGGGTTTCAATTTGTATTGGTATAAACGATGTTTGGAGACAGTTTGATTGCCCTGCAATGCCAGACACTCAAGTTTTACCTGATGAATATGAAAAAAATGTTGAAGAAATGATTTTAAAGGTTAAAGATAATGTTAAAGGAATATTTATTTTATCGCCTTATATCATTGAGCCATTAAGAGAAGACGCAATGAGAAAAAGAATTGATGAATATGTTGAAATCTGCAAAAAATTAGCCGAAAAACACGCTTGCGTTTTTGTTGATTTTCAAAAAATGTATGAAGATTATTGCAAAACTAGACATTCAAGTTACATAGCATGGGACAGAATTCACCCTAACCAAGTTGGATCAACCTTAATGGCAAGAGAATTTTTGAAATATTGTGATTTTGATTATAATCACGGAGTATAATTATGAAAAACGTCTGGGATTATTGTTTTGAACATTTATTTTGTTATAAAACAAATTTATTTTATGACCATCTTTATAGCCACGAAAAAGATGGCAACATTTGTGGATTGCCAATGCTAGAGCAGATAAAAGCGCAAATCCCTAACCCTAACGGTTGGAGTACAGGTATGGAGGATTCGGTTATTTGCGGAAGCATGATGCTTGATTGCGCTATTATTAAAAATGATATATCGGCAATTAAACACATAGTTGATGGATTGATTTTATGTGCCACTTGTTCAAACGAGAAAGGTTTTATTGCGCGAAGTATTTCGCCGATTGATAATAAAACTCATTATTCTAACAGTTCGCGTGATCAATATACTCATTTTATTTATAGTTTAACCAATCTTTATTTTTCTGACTATTGTGATGATGAAACAAGGCAAAAAATCAAGGATATTTTTGTTTGCGTTGCTGATAGAATGACTAAATATATCATTAGTGAAAATGACTATGAGTTTCCACGAGAAGATGGTAAAAACGGGCTTTGCTTTAAAATGTGGGGTGAAATTGGCAAACACGAGTATTTGCGACTTCCTATGTTTTATCTAGCGGCGTATCTTGTTTCTAAAGATGAAAAATATAAAGATTTATATTTAAAATATCGCGATGAAGCGATTGAAAAATCTTTTGGTATTGATTATGAAAACGAGCAAACCGCCTACCCTATTTTACAAATGCAATATTCACTTAAATTTATTTATGATTTTGATAATGATGATACTGTTAAATCAAAGTGTAAAGAATTGATGGAAAGTGCAAGTAAAGTATTCTTTAAAAAGGCAAACGAGTATTACAAAGCGTTACTTGATTGCACCGATACTTTAAATTATAAATACACACCATTTTACGAGCAAGAGGCAGTTTATATCGGCAATATTGGTGGTATTGAATATAACAACCACAACCAAGATATCTACCCTGAAAATAAGGCGTATTATCTTTTTAGAAACATTGGAGATAGCGTTGCGATTGTAGCGCTTGATGATGAATTTGATGAAGATTTAGTTGAAATGGTTAAAAAATGCGCTAGGTTAATTGATTATGATAATCATTATTCAAACGCCCCAATTTATCTTTTAAATGGGTATTATAGTATGAAAAGTTCTCCGTCATCCTGAGCGAAGCAACGCGTAGCCGAAGGATCTTTTCTTCGGTTTCCACCTCCCTAAACACTACGGGAGTCTTTCGGCGGGAGCAAGCCCCCGCCCTACGAGTGTATTTTAAGATAATAAAAAACCGCAGTTTAAACTGCGGTTTTTAGTTTATTTAATCACATTTTTAAAATAAGTTTCAAATTCTTCACGAAGTTTTTGTTTTTCTTCAGCTGATTTGCCTACTACTGTTAAATAAATTTTAACTTTTGGCTCTGTACCACTTGGGCGAACGATTACTTCTGCGCCTCTTTCAAGAGTGTAAGCCAAAACATCTGATTTTGGCAACTTAATTTCTTCTGTTTTACTTGTTTCAAAATCAGTTTTAACCGATGTTTTATAGTCTGCTACGCAAAGCACTTTATAACCATTAAATTCTTTTGGTGGGTTTTCTCTATAATCAGCCATAATTTCAGCCATTCTCTTCATACCTGTAATACCTTCAAAAGAGAAGCTCATTTGAGAATTTGAATAATGGCCATATTCTTCATATAAAGAATTCATAACATCAATAAGTGATAAACCTTTTGCTTTATAGTAAGCAGCCATTTCACAAATAAGCATTGAAGCAATAACTGCATCTTTATCTCTTACATAAGAGCCAGCGAGATAACCATAGCTTTCTTCAAAACCAAATACAAATCTATCATC
>JAZRPX010000045.1:0-12771 GCA_045649445.1 Acutalibacteraceae bacterium
GATGAATATAAAACCAAAACACCTGATGGACACGCTGCAATTTTAGAAGCGCCCTTATTAAATTCTGTAGATTTAATTAATTTGCCTCTAAAATTATACTCATTTATATCTTCTTCCAATGTATAAACTCTGCCTTTAGAAACAGAAACATCGGAAATATTGCCATCAATTTCAAACTCAGCTTTTACCTTTCCTCTTTTTGACAAAACATAAATATTACCTTTTTGAGAATTGCTATCAGCCGTATTATAAATTAATATATATTCATCTGAAATTTCAAATTTATTCAAGAATTCGGGATTATATGTTAGATTATTTGAAACTTTATCATTTTTAAGATTAAAATACTGTTTATCAGTTAATACACAAATGTTGTTTGAATCTGAATATTCTGCCGAATAAACAACTTCACCTTTAAGTTCTGTTTGCGCTAAAACCTTTGTGCTATCAAGGTCATAAACACTCAAGGTAGAAACAAATTCTGCTTGTTTAGTTGTAAGAGTTACAACACAAATTTTTTTACCATTTTCACTTACTGTAACACCTGAAACATACTTATTTGCAGAATGGTATTTATAAATCTCATTACCATTTTTATCGTAAACAGATACAATAGCAACATCTTCATTTGATTCAGTTGCAATAGCATAAATACCACAATCAGAAATATCAGCACAAATAATCGAAGCATTATTTTCAGTTTTCTTTGAAAAGATTTCTTTTTGAGCATTTTCTATTTTATAACCTGAACTATTTATGCCATATATCAAATTTCTAACCTTTGAGGTTTTAACAATAGGTTTTGCAAATCCATGAATTCTAGAATAAATCAAATTTCCTGATTTATTATAACATTTTAAATCAGTTTCTGTTGAAACTAAAACACTACCATTTGAATATGTAATATCGCCACTTGAATTAAAATCATAAGAAACCGGAAATGAATCGCCTTTTTTAGACAAAGCTGTTTTAGAACTAATATACTCAACAACACCTGTAGGGGTGTTTAAAATTGAGCCAACAACTACCACAACCAAAATTGCAATTAAACTAAACAAAACTACTTTAGAACTAATTTTAATGTTTTTGTTTCCCTGCCCTTTTAACAAAGTCAATCCATTTGCCTTAAACCGATTGACTAACTGGTTTAAAGAAACATTTACTTTAACTGGTTTATCAGTTTTCGCAACTCTTTGTTTAGGATGTTTTGTGTGTTTCTCTTTCATATTCAGTTTTTTATGCGGTTGTTTGCCTTTTCTTTTGATAGGTTTTCTTTTCTCAATCATAAAAAACTCCAATTAATAATTTACTTTTGTTAAAAACAATCCATTTGCAGGCGCGGTAATACCTGCATTGTTTCTGTTTTTTGATAGTATTATTTCTTTTATATTATCAACTTCAATTTTGCCACAAGCGACAAAATACAACGTTCCGGCCATTATTCTTACCATATTATATAAAAATCCGTCAGCTTCTACATAGAAAATAACTGTATCTCCTATTCGTTTAACTCCAGCATCAAAAATAGTTCTTACAGTGTCTTTTACACTTGAGCCAGAAGCGCAAAATCCACAAAAATCATATGTTCCTATAAACTCTTTTGCTGCTTTATCAAGAAGATTTTCATCCATTTTTTGTTTCATAAACCAACTGTATTTTGAATAAAATGGATCACGAAAATCGCCATCATAAAAGCAATATTCATATCTTTTAGATTTTACAGAATATCTTGAATGAAATTCATCATCAGTTTTTTCACAATAAAAAGCAGAAATATCTTTAGGCAACTTTGTGTTTACGGCTTTAACATAAGATTCCCCGTTTAAACTTAAATCACTATCAAAATGAAAACAATATTCTTTTGCATGAACACCGCTATCTGTTCTTGAACAACCTGTTACATTAGGACGTGTTCCTAGTATTGATTCAAGAGCATTCTGAACTTCACACTGAACAGTTAAAGCATTATCCTGAACTTGCCAACCATGATAAGCAGAACCATCATATTTTATTTTCATTAAATATCTTGACATTATTATTTTACTCTCTTAAATAAAAATATTAATTAAAATCACACTAATAGCCAATAACAACAAAAGCAATAAACAAGCATAATCTCTGGCAGAGCTTTTCATAACATTCAATCGTGTTCTGCCATTTCCACCATGATAACATCTACATTCCATAGCATCTGCTAACTCTATTGCTCTTCTAATTGAACTTGCCAAAAGTGGAATTAAAATTGGTATAACGGCTTTAACTCTTTGAATAAGATTGCCTTCTTCCAAACTAGCACCTCTAGCTTTTTGTGCGTTCATAATCTTATCGGTTTCTTCGATAAGAGTTGGAATAAATCTTAATGCAATTGTCATCATCATTGCAAACGTATGTGTATTAATACCAACTTTTGTTAATGGTTTTAGCAAACTCTCAATAGCATCAGTAAGAGATGTAGGAGTTGTAGTATAAGTTAATGCCGAACTTATAATCAAAAGCAAGAAAATTCTCAATGCTATAAACAAAGATTTTTCAAGACCATCACTATAAATTTTAATCTTCCATAATTCAAACAGCAAATCACCAGTTTTAATAAAAAACAAATTTATTATTGCAGTCAATACAATAAAAAACCAAATAGATTTTACTGTTTTCAAATACATTTTAACAGGTATTTTTGATGCTAACATCAAAGAAATGGTTGCCACCGTAACAAGACCTAAAGAAACAAAATTATTTGCAACAAAAGCAATAATTATTAAAGCAAATATCAAAACAATTTTGAATCTTGCGTCTAGTTTATGAATAATTGAGTTACCAGGATAATATTGACCAAAAGTTATATTATTAAGCATTATATCTTGCCCCCTTTTTTAAAGAGTTCAAGAATAGCATCATACGCTTTATCTACAGTATAAATACCTTTTGGAACATCTATTCCCTTTTGTCTTAATCCTAATAAAACCTTTGTAATATGAGGAATATTTAATCCCATTTCATGAAGTTCATCACCACGAGCATAAACCTTTTCAACAGTATCAAACATAACTGCCTCACTATTATTCATAACAAGGACTTTGTTTGCTACTTTAGCAACGTCTTCCATAGAATGAGATACTAACAAAACTGTTGTTCCAATTTCATCTCTAAATTTACTTATTCTTTCTAAAATTGTGTCTCTGCCAATAGGGTCAAGACCAGCAGTTGGCTCATCTAAAATCAAAACTTCTGGCTTCATAGCCAAAACACCCGCTAAAGCAGCTCTGCGTTTTTGACCACCTGATAAATCAAATGGAGATTTTTGCAGAATTTCATTTGAAATTCCAACGTAATGCGCCGCCATTTCAACTCGTTCTTTGACTTCATTATCAGAAAGTCCCATGTTTTTAGGACCAAAAGCAATATCACTTTCAACTGTTGAATCAAATAACTGATATTCAGGATATTGAAAAACAAGACCAACTTTAAAGCACAAATCTTTGCTAACTTTACCATCTTTCCAGATATCTTCGCCGTTAAAATAAACTTTACCTGAAGTTGGTTTTACAAGTCCGTTGAAATGCTGAATTAACGTTGATTTCCCTGAACCTGTATGGCCGATGATACCAACAAAATCGCCTTTTTCAATCTCAATATTAATGTTTTTAAGCGCCGCCATTTCAAACGGCGTATCTTCTGAATAGATATAATTTAAATTCTCTGTTTTTAAAATTGACAATCCTTTATGCCTCCAAAGCTTTAGATATAGCTTCTACACATTCATCGGTATGAAGAATGCTTTCATCGAATGCTATTCCTGCTTTTTTTAATTTATGAATTAATTCAGTAGGTTGTGGAACATCTAAACCTACACTTTTTAATAGTTCTACTTCATTGAAAACTTTTTCAGGTTTACCATCGCAAATAATCTTACCTGAATCAATAACTACAACCCTGTCTGCTTTTGCTGCTTCATCCATATAATGAGTTATTAGTATCACAGTTTTATTCATTTCTTTATTCAATTTTGTAATGATGTTCATTACATCTTTTCTGCCTCTTGGATCAAGCATTGCAGTTGGCTCATCAAACACAACACATTCTGGTTGCATTGCAAGAATTCCTGCAATTGAAACTCTTTGTTTTTGACCACCAGATAATCTATGTGGTTCATGATGCATATATTCGCTCATTCCAACCGCTTCTAAAGATTCATCAACTCTTTTACGTAATTCTTCTCTTGAAATTCCTAAATTTTCAGGTCCAAAAGCAACATCTTCTTCGACAATTGTCGAAACAATTTGGTTATCAGGATTCTGAAAAACAAGTCCAACTTTATTACGAATTTCAAGAGCTCTTTCCTCTTCTTTTGTATCAATGCCATCTATAATAACACTGCCACTATTAGGCAAATTTAGACCATTGAACAATTTTGCTAATGTTGATTTACCAGAACCATTATGACCGAGTATTGCAACAAATGAACCTTTTTCAATACTTAATGAAAAATCTTTCAAAACATCTTCAAACTCTTCATAACCAGTATCATAATAAAAATCAACGTTTTTAACTTCAATAAAATTCAAAGATTTTCACCTTTCATAATTTTAATTCATAATTGCCATAGCACTTGAGCCACAAGGCAAAACATAGCCAGTATTTGTAACAGGAAGACCGATTTCATCACACAAAATCTCGCCTTTTCTGTTTTTCATAACTGTTACGCCAAGTACATATTCCATAACCGCAGGAGAAAGTCCAGCTGTATAAGAATTTATCAAAAAGAACTTTGCATCATCATACAGAATCTCGTTACAAAGCGAAACTAAATCAAAAATTTCATCTTCGATTTTCCAAACCTCTCCTCCGGGGCCTCTGCCATAAGAAGGAGGATCCATAATAATTCCGTGATATTTTTTACCTCTTCTAATTTCGCGTTCAACAAACTTTTTGCAATCATCAACAAGCCATCTAATCGGCTTATCTTCAAGACCTGAAGTTTTAGCATTATCTTTAGCCCAAGCAACCATGCCTTTTGAAGCATCAACATGGGTAACTTCAGCACCTGCAGCAGCACAAGCCAATGTAGCGCCACCAGTATAAGCAAATAAGTTCAAAACTTTGAATGGCTTTTCGCTTTTCTCGATGATTTTCGCCATAGCATCCCAGTTAACTGCTTGTTCAGGAAAAAGTCCTGTATGCTTGAATCCCATTGGCTTTAAATTAAAGGTCAAATCTCTATATTTAATACTCCAAACATCGGGAACAGAGGAATATTTTTCCCATCTGCCTCCACCAGTTTTACTTCTCAAATATCTAGCATTTGCTTTTTTCCATCTTGGGTCTTTTCTTTCTGTTTTGAAAATTGCTTGTGGGTCAGGTCTAATTAAAATAACATTGCCCCATCTTTCTAATCGTTCACCATAAGAACAATCAAGCAATTCATAATCTAACCAATCTTTTGAGTATCTCAATTTAAACTCCTATATTTTAAGATTCTTAATTTTATCTGCAATGTTTTCAGCCATAGCAGTGATTTCATCAATGTTTTTGCCTTCTATCATTACACGCACTAAAGGTTCTGTACCAGACGCTCTTACTAAAACCCTACCGTCAGCACCTAATTTTTGTTCTGCATCAACAATTGCATCACGCACTACTTTGCTTTCTGCATAAAACTCTTTAACTTCTTTAGTAACAGTAACATTTACCAAAACTTGTGGAAACTGTTCCATAACATTTGCAAGTTCTTTTAATGTTTTTCCCGTTCTTTTAATTGTTGCAATAAGTTGAATAGCTGACAATTGTCCATCTCCGGTAGAAGCATATTTCAAATAAATAATATGGCCAGATTGCTCACCACCAATTATATAGCCATTTGCTCTCATTTCTTCAAGAACATACCTATCGCCAACTTTTGTTGTTTTTACGTCAACGCCTTCTCTTTGTGCAAATTTAAAGAAACCGATATTAGACATAACAGTCATTACAACTGTGTTTTTATCAAGTTCATCCCTTTGTTTTAAATCATTAACAGAAATAGCAATAATTTTATCACCATCAACGATATTTCCTTCGTTATCAACTGCTAAACATCTATCGGCATCGCCATCAAAAGCGATACCACAATCACATTTATTTTCAACAACAAACTTTTGTAAATTTTCTAAATGAGTTGACCCACAGTTTAAATTTATATTCGCACCTGTTGGCTCTGTGCTTAAAAAGTAGCACTCTGCGCCTAATTTTTTAAAAACTTTTTGTGCAGTTTCAAAAGAAGCACCATTAGCACAATCAAATGCAATTTTTAATCCTGAAAAGTCAACGTCTACTGTTGAAATCAAATGGTCAATGTAAATATTAATAGCATCATCTCTATAATAAACTCTGCCGATATTTTCATTGGTTGCTTTTTCATGTTTACCTTTGTCATCAAGTACAATTGCTTCAATTTCTTCTTCTAAAGCATCCGGAAGTTTAAAACCATTTTTATCAAAAAGTTTAATTCCGTTATATTCAAAAGGATTGTGAGAAGCAGAAATCATAATACCTGCTGAACAATCTAATTCACCGATCAAATAAGCAGCGCAAGGAGTTGGAACAACACCTACACTTACAACATCTGCTCCCACAGAACACAAACCAGCAGAAAGTGCAGCTTCCAACATATCACAAGAAATTCTTGTGTCTTTTGCAATTAAAATTTTCGGTTTGTTTGATTCAACAGCCAATACCTCGGCTGCTGCTTTACCAATCTTCATAGCAAGTTCAATTGTTAACTCTTTATTAGCAATTCCTCTTGCACCATCTGTTCCAAATAATCTTCCCATAATACTCTCCTTATGCTAAAAAATTATTTTGTCCATTCTTAGTTAAACCAAGATGCTTATAAGCTAAATCGGTTACACATCTACCACGCGCAGTACGAGATAAGAATCCAATTTGCATCAAATACGGTTCATAAACATCTTCAATAGTAACAGTTTCTTCGTTCAAAGCTGCCGCCAATGTTTCTAGGCCAACAGGTCCACCGTTATAAGTGTTTATAATTATATTCAACAGTCTGCGATCAAATTCATCAAGACCTAGTTCATCAATCTCAAATCTGTTTAACGCAGACGTTGCAACTTCTTCAGTAATAACTCCATCGAACTCAACTTCAGCAACATCACGAACACGCTTTAAAAGTCTATTAGCAATTCTAGGCGTTCCTCTTGAACGAGAAGCAATCTCTAAAGCGCCATCATAAGTTATATCAACTCCTAAAATACCCGCAGAACGAGTAATAATATCACCTAACTCTTCAGGAGAATAAAGTTCAAGTCTAAGAAGAATTCCAAATCTATCTCTGAGTGGTGCTGTAAGTTGACCTGAACGAGTAGTTGCGCCAATAAGAGTAAATTTAGGCAAATCAAGACGAATTGACCTTGCCGAAGGACCTTTTCCAATAATAATATCAAGAC
Organism: Acutalibacteraceae bacterium; assembly: GCA_045649445.1. Taxonomy (GTDB): domain Bacteria; phylum Bacillota; class Clostridia; order Oscillospirales; family Acutalibacteraceae; genus RUG11462. The sequence goes on from JAZRPX010000045.1 coordinate 7,440, forward strand.
TATAATCCTCCATGGCAGGATATAAAATTTCTTCAACCGAACGAGAGAGACGGTGAATTTCATCAATAAACAAAACGTCTCCAGGTTGCAAATTAGTTAGAAGAGCGGCTAAATCACCTTGCTTTTCGATAGCAGGACCGCTAGTTACTCTTAAATTAACACCCATTTCATTCGCAACGATTCCAGCAAGAGTAGTTTTACCAAGACCTGGAGGGCCATAAAGCAAAACGTGGTCAAGCGATTCTCCTCTGCCTTTAGAAGCGCTCATATAAATTGAAAGATTTTCTTTAACTTTAGTTTGACCAATATATTCATCAATAGTTTTTGGTCTTAAAGAAACTTCTATTTCTGCATCAGCATTTTCAGAAAATTCTGTTGCTACAATTCTGTTTTCAAAATCCATTTCATTCATAATAATTCTCCATCAATTAAAACAAATATTTCAATGCATCTTTAATAATTTGTTCAGTGTCTTTTGATAAATCGCATTTTTCAACTGCCTTTGAAGCTTCTGAATGTGAATAACCAAGCGCTTGTAAAGCAGAAATCGCTTCTGATTTATTGTTAGCATTTACTGTAGATGAAATAACATCGCCATTATCAAGTCCTTCATCAGACACAGAAATTCCAACTTTATCTTTAAGTTCAAGCACAATTCTTTGAGCAACCTTTGGTCCAACACCTTGTGCGCGAGTCAAAGTTTTAGCATCACCTAAAGAAACTGCTCTACAAAAAGCATCAGGGGTAAGTTCAGACAAAATACTAATTCCTGCTTTAGGACCAACACCATTAACTGTGATTAACAATTTAAAAACTTCAAGTTCTTCTTTTGTAGCAAATCCAAATAAATCAACTGCATCTTCTCTTACATTCATGTAAGTATACAAAAACACTTCTTGCTGTTGTTCAGGAAGTTGCCTTAAAGTATTATAAGTAACTCTACAACCATAACCCACACCTGCACATTCAACAACTGCGGTTGTTGGATCAACATAAATCAATGTTCCTTTTAAAGAATAAATCATAATATTACTCCGTTCATCTTAAATTTTTTAATTTTTCAGTAAGTGAACCAGCTGAATGAGCATGACAAATTGCAACTGCCAAAGCATCAGCAGTGTCATCAGGTTTAGGCACCTTTTGAAGATTAAGCAACATCCTAGTCATCTCTTGAACTTGTTGTTTAATTGCCTTGCCGTAACCAGTAACCGCTTGTTTTACTTGAAGTGGAGTATATTCAGCAATATCTAAACCTCTTTGTTTTGAAGCAAGCAAACACACTCCTCTTGCTTCTGCTACACCAATAGCAGTAGTTGCATTTGTATTAAAAAACAGCTTTTCAATAGACAACGCATCAGGTTTGTAGGTGTCTAAAATTGAACAAAGGTGATTATAAATCTGCAAAAGACGTTCATTCAAATCATCATCTTTCGAAGTCGTTATAGCGCCATAGTCCAACACTTTGAATTTATTAGCTTTATATTCAATAACACCAAAGCCCACAATTGCATAACCAGGGTCAATACCAAGTATAATCATATTCTACCTTTCAAAAAACAAAAATACTCCAATTTACATACTGTTACATTATATCACAAATAGTTTAAAAACGCAATTAAATTTACAAAAAATTAATGAATTTTATCAATAAAAAATGCCTTAACACTTGAATTTAGTGTTAAGGCATAATTCAAACCGTTTTTTGATGTAATTTAATATCATAATCAGCTAAAAATTTTCTTAAATATAACAAATCAGCAACATCTACTTTTTCATTTCCATTAACATCTGAAGCAACAGAATCAATCGTCACTTTTTCTTTAACAAGGAATTTAACCAAACATAATACATCCATCAATGAAACTTTTTTATCAAAATTAACATCACCAGGTAAAGTTTTGTCAAAAGTGCCTGGAATCCAATATTCACCGCCAACTTCATAAGCACCAATATCAGGAGCATTTCCAACAAAATTATCATCAATGCTTTCAAGTTTAGTTCCTTTATCAATCAAAGGAGAATCTTCTAAAGGAAGATAATTTTCATCAATTTTAAAATCAGTTTTAAACGCATTTGTAACAAGAGTTGGAGCATTTGCACCAACAATAAAATCGGCAGTAGGATTAATAGCATTGTTAGCTATCAATGTTCCTTTTTGTGAATATCCTTCAGTTTTTGGCCAACCTTGAATACCCTCATAGCAATCAAACACAGTATTTCTATAAATCGTATTATTTATACTGCTGCAATTAATTACAATTCCCGATTCATTGAAATTCCAAACTACATTATTTCTTACAACAAAATTAGTACACTCATTGTCTAAATAAATGCCACATGATTTATCGCTATCATGTACCCAATTATTCTTAATTACAACACCTTTTCCGTTTCTGTGATAACCATAAATAGCGCCACCATCACGAGTTAAATACATAGCATTATGACAATCATTATATTCAATAATGGTGTTATCATAACCATCGCCAGGATCACCTGTGTTTATAAAATAAATCAAAAACCTACCTGATTTATATAGATTATTGTGACTAATTAAAGTATTATCAGCGCCGCCTTCAATAGAAATACAGGCGTTATATCCACCACCATAGTTTACATCGTGGATGTCACAATTAATTACCTTGTTATTATCTCCGTTAATAAGCAATCCACTACTATATGTATAAGCAATTTCACTATTTTTCCAAACGTTGTTATTACTATTGTGAAAACGAGTTGTGTTATAAGCATTTACATGTGAATTATAACCATCATTTGTTCTAAAATAATCACCATAATAAACGTTTACATCGTCAAAAACATTATTATGTGAGTCTTGTACAATAAAGCCACCATAAAAATCAATGTTTTTAAGATGAATATTACTACCTGACCAATATTCTGCACCACTGTTACGAACTTTTATATGAACTTCATTTTTATCAGGTGCTTGATTATCTGGCATAATTATATAAAAATAACCTGTTTCTTTATCATAATAATATTCTTTTGCTACATCAAGTCCAGCAAGAGAATTGGTAAGATAATACCAATCCCCTTTCATTGGAGTATATGTAACGGATTCTTCACCAACATAGTCAAATTTTAGTTTATCTCCTGCCGTATACTCTTTAATTACGCGCGCGTAAGACAAATACTGTTCATACTCATAACCGGTCCAGAGATACGCAGTGGCTCCAGTCCAATCTCCTTCTGGCAATTCATCATCAACAATAGTATAGTGATCAGAACCTTCATCCATAATAGCTCTTTCCATCTCAAGAAAATCATCAGCCGGAGCATTTGGCCATCTTGCTTCCATAAGATTTTCAAATTCGCCATTATTATTTATCAATGCATGAGGAATATCGTCATATTTACCTATGTTAGTTCTATAAATATTATCCTTATATTTTTCCCAATTTGAAGTGATAGGGTCGTATGATGTGAACAATACTCTTCCACCCTCTTCACCCTCTATTTTCAAAGGATGTTCTTCACTTCCACCATTATTAACAAAAACTAATTTTGTATTATAAACACCTGGTAGCAATACAATAGTATCATCTTCATTCATTAACTTCCTAGCTCTATCGATAGACTGAACTGGCTTTTCCTTTGTGCCACTATTTACATCGTTGCCATTAGTAAAAGAAACATAAATTTTCTTTTCACTTGCGCTTGTTGTAATTGAACATAACGAAAACAAAAGCGAAGCCACAACAATTAAACTCAAAATTTTAAATTTCATTATGACACCCCTATATTTATAATTAATTAATTTTAATATTCTTTGATTTAGTCCAAGATGAATAAGCTTTTTGTTTGCCATTAACTACCATTGCTCTAACTTGAACTTTATATGTGCCTTTTTTTAGATTCTTAATAGTTTTTGTGATATTCTTTTTAGCGGCAAATGTCTTTACAGTCCATTTACCTCTAATTCTATATCGAACTTGAAAACCAGTTGCCCCCACTGTTTTTTTGTAGGAAACTCTTAAAGTTTTACCAATCTTTTTCATTGTATAGTTTGGTTTAGAAAGTTTTAGTTTAGAAGTAACATTACCTTTTAAAATCAAACCACCACATTTTACACAAACGTCATCGCCAGTATAACCTTTAGAAAAATACGTTGCTTTTTTATAATTCTTTTTAACAGCTTCATGTAAACATATATCATCAGGTTTCATAGTAGTAACACTAGAACTTGGTGATAAAATACTAGTTGGCGCCGTAGTAACATCGCTTTGAACAATTTCGTTTGACACAACAGCAGAAAAATCACTTTCAAAAACATCATAGCCATAATTTCTACATGCGGTAACTTTGTACTTAATAACATCACTATTATCTACGGCAAAGTCACTATATATATTCGAAGAAGTTTCAGAAACAACTTCAAATTCTTTGCCGTTAACAGACTTATAAACTCTGTAAAAATCAGCATCTGAAACTGTTAACCAATTTAGCAAAACTTGATTTTGAAAAACCTGTAAATTCACGTTTTTTACAGTATCTAATTTAATATTAGGTGCTGTAGTTGTAGTAGTAACTTTAGGAGTTGTTGATGTTGGGCTAAATGTCTTGTATGTAGTTACAACATTAGAATTTGTATAGGTTGTTGCACTAGGTAAAATACCAACTGAGCTATTGTCAATTAAAGCAGATATAATTTGTGGGAAAAGAACGCTATAATTCTGTCTGCTAATAAGTTTAAAATCGCCACCGTCATCCCACCAAATTGGTTTAATTCCATACTTAACGCAATTTTGAGCAACAACTTTAGCATATTGGGCGCGATCATATTCATTATTCTTATTAACAGCACCAAATTCACCTAAAATAACTGGAGTGCCTTTGCTAACGTAATTTTCATAAAACAATCTGCAATAAGAATCAATTATACCGCTATTTTGAGTGTTCCAAGACGATTGAGAACCTGCAAAACAAGAGGTTCACAACGCGGGCGACCTTCATGTGCTCCACAGCACCGGCAGAGGCCTTCACCGCGGCAGGGGTCAGGCCCACGCTGCGGCGCTCGGGCACGATGACGCCATGAGCGCCCACGCACTCAGCAGAGCGGATGATCGCGCCCAGGTTGTGGGGATCGGTCACGCCGTCCAGCAGAATGAGGAAGGGATCCTCGTTCTTGGCAGCAGCCTCCTCCAGCATAGCCTCCACAGTGGAGTACTGATAGGCAGAAGCGAAAGCGACCAGGCCCTGGTGATTGTGGGCCAGCTCATCCAGACGGATCTTCTCCACTTCCTGCACAACGATATGCGCATCACGAGCCATCTGCACGATCTCACGGGCAGAGCCGGAAAGCTCACCC
>JAZRPX010000046.1:0-5183 GCA_045649445.1 Acutalibacteraceae bacterium
CTGGGGATTATAAATAAAAAATATATTGATACGAAAGGACTGAATATGCGGCTTCTGGCACGAAAATATTGTTAAAAAATAAACGATTTATTGATAAAAATAATACAATAAAGATAAAAATTAACCGGATATTGTTGTATAAATAACAATAATGCACCTCCGGCCGCGGGGGACGGGACAAAAGTGGGATTGCAAAGCAGTCCATAATCTGCTATGATTTATTACCTAAACATTTTTTCTATCAATCTCTTCATTTACCTATTATCTATTCTTTTTTCAGGAGGATCATAACCATGACAGACCAGAAAGTTTTGACAATACAGGATATCTCCTGTATGGGACAGTGTTCTCTGACAGTAGCCCTTCCGATTATCTCAGCCTGTGGGGTTGAGACAGTAATTCTGCCTTCTGCAGTGCTCTCCACCCATACCGGTGGTTTTACCGGATTTACTTTTCATGATCTCACCGAGGATATTCCGGGGATCATGGCTCACTGGATGAAGGAAGGACTTAAGTTTGACTGTCTTTACACAGGCTACCTGGGAAGCGTCCTTCAGATTGAATACGTACGTCAGCTCGCCCGGAATGTTCTTAATCCCGGAGCTAAACTGATCGTGGATCCGGCTATGGCTGACAACGGGCAGCTGTACCATGGTTTCGATGAAGTATTTGTGGAGAAGATGGCTGAATTGTGCGGGGATGCGGACATCATCCTGCCCAACGTGACGGAGGCTTCCTTCATGACCGGACTGGAATGCCGTCTTGACAATCATGATGAGGAATACATTCTCTCCCTGCTGAAAGCCCTGGCGGACAGGGGAGCCGGGAAGATAGTCCTGAAGGGTATACGCTACACCGAGTCCGAGATCAGTGTTGCTGTCTATGAGAGCGCAGAAGAAAAGCTTTCCTATTATACTACGGAGTATATTCCCTATCTTTCCCACGGGACCGGAGACTGCTATGCAGCAGCCTTCACCGGAGCCATCATGCAAGGCAGATGGGACCTGGAGGCAGCCGGGATCGCCGCAGATTTCGTGGTGGAATCCATCAAAAGAACCCTGGGAGATGAGACTCACCGGTACGGAGTCAAATTTGAAAAAGCCCTGCCTTTACTGGTGAAAGAACTAAATTGCTAAGTTATTTTATAATATAACATAATGTAATAATAAATGTGGAAAGAGAAGAAAGAACTTAGAGCAGCGCATAAAAAATTCATTGAAAAATAAAACAAAAAACTTCCGCTAAAAAAAGCGGAAGTTTTTTTATAATAAATTGGTTGTTGAAAAACTTTGAAAATTTTGATATAATAGGTTAAACCCAAAATGAAAGGTTGAAAAAGGTTTATGTTAATGAGAGAAATGCAAGATAAAATCTTGCAGTTGAAAAAAGAAAAAGATTTTCTTATTCTTGCTCATTCTTACGTTGCAAGAGAAATTGTTGAAATAGCAGATATAGTTGGAGATAGCTTTGCGCTTTCTAAACAGGCAATTGGAGCAAAGCAAAAAAATATTTTAATGTGTGGCGTTAGATTTATGGCAGAAACTGCAAAAATTATGTCACCTGAAAAGAAAGTGTGGCTTGCAAATTCAAATGCAGGTTGCCCAATGGCAGAACAATTTTCAAAGGAAGAATTGCAAAGATTTAAAGATGAAAATCCTGATTGCGCTGTTGTTGCTTATATCAACACAACTGCTGAACTTAAAACTTTATGCGATGTTTGTGTAACTTCATCTTCTGCAGTAAAAATTGTTGAAAATCTCCCTAATAATAAAATTTTGTTTATTCCTGATTGTAATTTAGGTTCTTATATTGCTAATCAGTTACCAGAAAAAGATATAAAACTCATAAAGGGTGGTTGTCCTGTTCACGCGGCAATTACCGAACAAGAAGCTATAAAAGCAAAACAAGAGCATCCTAATGCAAAACTTTTAGTTCACCCTGAATGTGTGCCGTCGGTAGTGGCGCATGCTGATTATATCGGCTCAACAAGTGGCATTATGGATTACGCTATAAATAGTGATGAAAAAGAGTTTATCATAGGCACAGAAACTTCAATTGCAGAGCATTTGCAATATATGTGTCCTGATAAAAACTTCTATAATTTAAGCAAAAATTTAGTTTGTAAAAATATGAAAGTCATTACTTTGCCTGATGTTTATAATTGCCTTTTAGGTGAAGCGGGCGAAGAGATAATAATGAGTGATGAGCTTATTGAAATGGCTAAAAAACCGATTGATGAGATGATAAAACTTGGATAATAAAAAAGCACTAATTGCAATGAGTGGTGGTGTTGATTCATCAGTAGCCGCGCAGTTGATGGTTGAAAACGGATACGAATGTATCGGCGCTACAATGCGTTTGCATGATAGTAATATAGATGAAAATACGCAGCAGAGTTGTTGTACTTCTAAAGATATTGAAGATGCAAAAGCAGTTGCTGATGCGCTCGGATTTGATTATTATGTTTATGATTTTCAAGGCGATTTTGAGCGTTGTGTTATCGGGAATTTTATTGATTGCTATCTTTGTGGAAAAACGCCTAACCCTTGTATTGAATGCAACAGAAACTTAAAATTTAAAAAGTTGATGGAAAAAGCGCTTGAGATGGGTTACAACTATGTTGTAACAGGGCATTATGTTAGAAGCGAGTTTGATGAAGTTTCTGGCAGATATGTTTTGAAAAAAGCGGTTGATGAAACCAAAGATCAGTCTTATGTTTTGTATTCGTTAACACAAGAAGAGTTAAAGCATACGATTTTTCCGCTTGGGAATATGACTAAAGCACAAATTCGCGAGAAAGCAAGAGAAAATGGCTTTATCAATGCTGATAAGTCGGATAGTCAGGATATTTGCTTTGTGCCTGATGGAAAATATGCAGATTTTATTGAGAATCGATTGCAAAAGCCGATAGAGAAAGGCAATTTCGTTGATAGCAACGGTAATGTTTTAGGTGAGCATCAAGGCATTATTCGTTATACAATCGGTCAGCGAAAAGGTCTTGGAATAGCGCTTGGAAAACCTGCCTTTGTTACTGAAATCAGACCTGAAACTAATGAAGTGGTTTTAGGTGAAACACAAGATTTATTGAAATCTCATCTTGTTGCTGATAATATAAACTTAATTTCAGTTGATAACCTTTTTGAAAAAAGAGAATTAAAGGCAAAAATCCGTTATTCAAAGCAAGAGCAACCTGCTATTGTTTATCAAAAAGATGATAAACTATATGTTGACTTTTTAGAACCACAAAGGGCTATAACAAAAGGTCAGGCAGTTGTTATTTATGATGGCGATGTTGTTGTCGGCGGCGGAACAATCTGCGAATATAAATAAAAAATAAAAGCTATTTAACCAATTAGGTTAAATAGCTTTTTTAATTATTCAGCAACTTCAAAAACTGTTTTAAACATAAGTTTTATGTCATACCAAATTGAAATTTCTTTTAAATAATCGAGATTCATTTTCATTTTAACAGGTAAAATGTGATTTATATAACACTTTTCGGCATCTGGCTCAATCTCAAGCATTTTTGCCTCATCTTTAAAATAAATTGAAGCAGTACCTGTAATGCCTGGTGGGGTTAAAAGTGTTGCCATCATTTCATCTGTGTAAAAATCAACGTAATAAGGAACTTCAGGTCTAGCGCCTACAAAACTCATTTCGCCTTTTATAACGTTAATAAGCTGTGGAAATTCATCAAGACGGAATTTGCGAAGAAAGTGTCCGATTTTAGTAATTCTAGGGTCTCTCTCGCCAACGGTTATTTGCATACCTTTTGCTTCGGCGTCAACAACCATTGTTCTAAATTTCAAAACATAAAACTCTTTGCCATAAAGCCCAACTCGTTTTTGTTTGAAAATAATTTCACCTTTTGATGTGAATTTAACAGCCAATGCTAAACCTAAAAAAACAGGCGAAAGCAAAACTAACAATATGAGTGCAACTAAAAAGTCAAACACTCTTTTGAAAAATAATGCCCACTTTTTAGTTACCAAAATATCATAATACTGCCTGACCGATTCATTTTTAAAACGGTCAGGCAAATTTTCAAATCTTCTCAAAATTTTTATCCTTTTTAAAAATTATTCGTGTTTAAATGTTGGAACAAGCTCTTTTACTATTTTGAACATTTCTTGAGGAGTATCTTCAACTGCGCTTCGCTCAAGGTTTTTGATTGTAGTTGAAAGCTTATCAGAATCAAACTCCATAGGTTTCATAATGAAAATTTTATCATTATCAGTTTTTGTAACATCTTCATCACGCATGCTGATTTCTTCAAAAAGTTTTTCGCCAGGTCTAAGTCCTGTGAAAACAATTTGAATATCAACTTCCGGCTCTAAACCTGAAAGGCGAATAAGGTCACAAGCCAAATCATAAATCTTAACTGGCTCACCCATGTTAAGAACGAAAATCTCGCCACCATCTGCCATTGCGCCTGCTTCTAATACAAGTTGAACAGCTTCCGGAATAGTCATAAAATATCTGCGCATATCAGGGTGGGTAACAGTAACAGGGCCACCTTCTTCAATTTGCTTTCTAAAAACAGGAACAACCGAGCCGTTTGAGCCCAAAACATTACCAAAACGAACTGCCGAAAGGTCAGTATCAGACATTGTGTTAAGAAGTTGAATTGCTTGTTCTGCAATTCTTTTTGAAGCACCCATAATATTTGTTGGGTTAACTGCTTTGTCAGTTGAAATCAAAATAAACTTGTCCGCTTTGTGAATAATTGATTGCATTGCAACATTAATTGTGCCACGAACATTGTTTTTAATTGCTTCTTTAGGAGAATATTCCATCATTGGCACGTGTTTGTGTGCTGCTGCGTGGAACACAACTTGCGGTTTGAATTCTCTAAAAATTTCTTCGAGTCTTACCGTATCTCTAATCGAGCCGAGTCTAAGCGAGAATTTACCGCTATAATTTGTTTTCAACTCGTTTTCAATTTCAAAAAGGCCATTTTCGTGAATATCAAAAACAACCAAGTGTTTACAACCAAAGTCTAAAACCTGTCTGCAAATTTCAGAACCAATTGAACCAGCACCACCGGTTACCAAAACAGTTTTATCTTTAATAAAATCTTCAACGGCTTGCATATTCAAAGTAACTTTGTCTCTTCTAAGCAAGTCAACAAGGTCAATGTTTGTAAGTTTAACGTTTGATAAATCAACGTCATCAATATTACC
>JAZRPX010000047.1:0-1872 GCA_045649445.1 Acutalibacteraceae bacterium
AACATCAAAACCGTGACCAAGCAATGAAAATGCTTAAATCAAAATTATTTGAGATTAAAAAAAGAGAACATCTTGATAAAATTGAAGATATCAAAGGTGTTCAAAAAGAAATCGGCTGGGGCTCTCAAATTCGTTCTTATGTGTTTATGCCTTATACCTTGGCTAAAGACCATAGAACTAATTTTGAAAACGGTAATATAAATGCTGTTATGGATGGCGATTTAGATGGCTTTATAAACGCATATCTAAAAGCAAAATCTAAAGGCGAAATATAAAGGCACCATAAGGTGCCTTTTGATTTATTATTTTTTAACAAATATTTAACTAAATATTTGTTGTAATTTTTTCATAATGTGGTAAAATATTATCGTAATAATTTTTGGAGGAAAATTTATGTTTCATAATATTTCTAAAGATGAAATTTTGTCACAATTAAATACAGATGTAAAAACAGGTTTATCTGCTGAAACTGTTTCAAAACTTCAAGAAAAATTTGGGCTAAATAAATTAAATGAGAAAAAGAAGAAAACATTTTTACAAAAGTTTTTTGATCAGTTTAAAGATGTAATGATTTTGATTCTTATTTTAGCCGCTATTGTATCTTTCGTTGTCGCTTGTGTAGAGGGTGAAATTAAAGAGTTTTTTGAACCTGTTCTAATTTTACTCATCGTTGTACTTAATGCCTTTATGGGCGTAATACAAGAATCTAAAGCAGAAAAAGCGCTTGATGCTCTTAGAAATATGTCGGCACCTCATGCAAGAGTTATTCGTGATGGTGTTGAGCAAGTTATTGATTCTTCAATGCTTGTTCCAGGGGACATTATAAAGCTTGAAGCAGGTGACTTTATTCCTGCAGATGCAAGACTTATAGAAAGCGTTAGTTTAAAAAGCGAGGAATCTGCGCTTACTGGTGAATCTGTTCCATCAGAGAAAGATGCGAATGCAACTGTTGAGCAAGATGCACCAATAGGAGATAGAACAAATATGGTTTTCTCTGGTTGTTCTGTAACTTATGGTACTGCTCTTGCAGTTGTTACATCAACTGGTATGAATACTGAAATGGGTAAAATTGCAAACTTACTTGAAGGTGAGACAGAAACCCAAACTCCACTTCAAAAGAAATTGGCTCAACTTGGCAAATATTTAGGTATTATGGCTCTTGTTGCATGTGCTATTATTTTTGTAGTTGGCATCTTAAGTGGTACGCCTGTTCTTGAAATCTTTATGACTGCTATTTCTCTTGCAGTTTCTGCTATTCCTGAAGGGTTGCCTGCAATTGTAACAATTGTGCTTTCAATCGGCGTTCAAAGAATGGTTAAAAGAAATGCGCTTATTAGAAAACTTCCTGCTGTTGAAACTTTGGGTAGTGCATCTATCATTTGTTCAGATAAAACTGGTACACTCACTCAAAATAGAATGACATTAACAAAAGCGTATGTTGATGGTATGAGTGAAACTGTTGATATTTCTAATGATAATGATGAAAATGTTAGAAAACTTTTAATGTTTGGTACACTTTGTTGTGATGGTTCGGTTGTTTTTGAAGATTCGGGCGAAAAACATATTGGTGACCCAACCGAAACTTCAATTATAGTTGCTGCATATAAAAACGGAATGACTAAAGACGAATTGAACGAAAAATATACCCGTGTCGGTTCAATTCCGTTTGATTCTGATAGAAAATTGATGTCAACTATCAACAAAATTGATGGTAAGAATATTGTTATTGTAAAAGGTGCCTTTGATGTTATGGCAACTCGTTGCAGTAGCGGTAATATCGAAAAAGCAAAAGAAATAACCGAGAGTATGAGTGAAAATGCACTTAGAGTTTTGGCTATCGGTTATAAAGAAATAGATGAAATTCCTGAAAAT